>JANNQE010000693.1:0-9236 GCA_031441625.1 Planctomycetia bacterium | reverse complement strand
GCCTGCGCCTGCTGCAGCGCTTCACTGTCGGCACCCGCGGTCGGCAGCGGCTCGGCCAGGCGGCTCAGGCGCAGGTGGAATATTTTCACGAACTACCCGTTGCCGATCTCCGCCGACTTTCCAGAATGTCACCACACCGCCACTCGGGGTGCTTATGGCCGCACCCGCCGGAGGACGCGGACCCGTTTCCCCGGTCGGCTTCGCCGTCCTCGGATCGGAGATGGCCGGGGCTACGGTGCTCGGCGTGTTGTTGGACTGGTGGTTCGGGTGCCTGCCCTGGCTCACAGTCATTGGGACGTTCGCCGGGCTGTTGGCCGCCTTCGTCCACATGGCCCAGATGGTGAACCCGAAGCCGCCGAGTGGGCCCAAGCCATGAGCCGCCGTGACGTGCTCTGGCTGACCCTGCCGGCGGCGGTCGTCCTCTTGGCGGGCGTGGTGGCCGGGCCGGTCGGCGGGTGGAATCATCCGCTCGCCGCCGGGGTGGTGGTGGCCCTGACCCTCCCGGTCGGGCTGTTCGCCTTCTGGTTCACCGGCTGGCTGATCGCCCGGCACCCGTTCGGCGGGCTGCTCGGCATGACGGTCGGCGTGGCGGTGCGAACGCTGGTGGCCGTCGGCGGCGGGGTGGGGGCGTTCCTGCTCGTGCCGGCGTTGAACGATCTGGGTGGCGGTTTCTGGGTTTGGCTTCTGGTCGCGTACCTCTCCGGGTTGATCGTGGACACCGGCCTGTTGGCCGGGCGTGTGGCGATTGCTCCTCCGGCGGGTGGCGAGAAGGGGAAAGGGTGACCGCGATGCTGTTCGCGAGTGCCGATCCGTCAGCGGGCGGGAAGAAATCGTTGCAGCCGTTCGAGCACGTCCAGGACGCGTTCAAGTGGCACACCTTCGATGGTCTACCGACCCTCGATCTGCCGCCGTACACCAGCAAGTTCCTCATCATCCTGACCGTCTCCGCCCTGCTCACCGCCGTCATCGTGCTGTGGGTGGCGAACAAGATCAAGGGCGGCGGCACGCCCAAGGGCAAGCTGTGGAACTTCGTCGAGAGCCTGCTGTTCTTCGTGCGGGATAAGGTGGCCCGGCCGAGCCTGGGCGAGAAGGACGGCGACAAGTACATGCCGTTCCTGTCCACGCTGTTCCTGTTCATCTTCTTCTGCAACCTGTTCGGCATGTTGCCGTTCCTGCCGTCGCCCACCGCGCACATCTACGTGACCGGGGCGCTGGCGCTCATCAGCTTCGTCGTCATCCACTACAGCGGCATCAAGGAGAACGGCGTCGGCGGCTACCTGAAGACGTTCATCCCGCACATCCACCTGGAAGGCGGGCCGGCGATGAAGGCCC
The DNA here is from genome assembly GCA_031441625.1 of Planctomycetia bacterium. Classification (GTDB taxonomy): domain Bacteria; phylum Planctomycetota; class Planctomycetia; order Gemmatales; family Gemmataceae; genus JALHQU01. The sequence continues at coordinate 7,904 of JANNQE010000693.1, read as the reverse complement.
TCGGCGTCTTCCTGACCGTCGGCATCGCCGGGCTGGAGTACGTGACCGCCTTCATCCGGGCGATCGTACTCGCCGTGCGTCTGTTCGCCAACATGCTGGCCGGGCACACCGCCCTGTTCGTCATCCTGTTCTTCATCAAACTGGTGGCCGACCCGGCGTACCAGATCGAGTTGAGCAAGGGGAACGACTGGATGTACTGGATCGTCGCCCCGATGAGTGTACTGCTGGTGGTCGCCCTGAGCTGCCTGGAACTGTTCATCGCCGGCCTCCAGGCGTTCATCTTCGTGTTCCTGACGGCGATCTTCATCGGGCTGGCCAAACACCCGCAACACTAACGCTCTGACCGTTCACCCCCCTCAACCCCACAGAAGGAACACCCGCCATGCGTCGCCTCCTCCCGTTCGCCCTCGCCCTGCTGGTCGTCCTCGGCACCGCCGGGTTCACCTTCGCCGAAGACCCGAAGCCGACCGCCGGCACCGCCCCCGCCGCCGGCGGTGAGGTGAAGCAGAAGATCGTGAACAACACCATGGCCGCCGTGGGCATGGGCCTGAGCGTCCTCGGCATCGGCATCGGCCTGGGGCTGATCGGGCACGCCGCCCTGAGTGGCATCGCCCGCCAGCCGGAGCAGGCCGGGGCCATCCAGGGGGCCATGTTCATCATCGCCGGGCTGGTCGAAGGGGCCGGGATCATCAGCCTCGTGCTGTGCCTCGTGACCATCTTCGTGTGATCCTGTAGGGTGGGTCGCTCTCTCCGAGAGCGACATCCGACCGACTCTCGGAGAGAGTCGGCCACCCTAACCACCACCCCGGAGGCCCCGCCATGCGGCTGTTGACCACTCCCGCCCGCCGGGCGGTCCCGTTCCTGTTGGCCGCCGTCGCCCTGCTGGTGTTCGGCGGCCCGCTGCTCGCCAACGACCCGCCGAAGAGCGAGGGCGGGCTGAGCTTCCTCAACCTGGAGCGGTACGATCTGGGCATCTTCACCCTGATCGTGTTCGTCGCCCTGTGCCTCATCCTGTACTTCTTCGCGTGGCCGAAGATCAGTTCGGGGCTGGCCAAGCGGGAAGCCGACATCGCCGCCGCGAAGGACGAGGCGGTGAAGGCGAAGCACGAGGCCGAGCAGATGCGGGAGGCGTTGAAGGGCGAGTTCGCCGTCGCCCAGGACAAGATCCGGGCGATGATGGACGAGGCCCGCCGCGACGCCGGTGCTCTGAAGGCGACCGAGAAGGCGGTCGGGCAGAAGGAAGCCCAGGAGGAGCGGGAGCGGGCCAAGCGGGAGATCGAGACGGCCAAGGAGCAGGCGCTGCTCGAGATCCAGCAGACGGCCGTGCAACTGGCCTCGCTGATGAGCAGCAAGGCGGTCGGCCGACACATGGGCGACGACGACCACCGCCGACTGGTGGCCGAGAGCCTGAGCGAGCTGAAGAACACCGTGACCCGCGCGTGATTTGGCGAGCGGGGGCGTCACTCCCCCCTGGTTCTTCGCCACCAAACACCAGCCCGCTCACACGGGCCGCTCGCCGGAATCTGATATGTCCGACGCCACCCACGAAACCGTCTTGGAAGCGACCGGCGTCCGCGCCCGGCTCGCACGGGTGTACGCTGAGGCGCTGCTCGCCCTCGCGCAGCAGGAGAACGCGGCCGACGACATCGCCGGCGAACTGCACACCGTCGCCGTCGAGGTCATCGGCAGGAACCCGGCCGTCGCCGCCTTCCTCGACAACCCGGCCATCACCGCGAAGACGAAACTGCCGGTCCTCGGGGCCGCGTTCGGCGGCGCGAGCGACCTGTTCAAGAAGTTCCTCGACGTGCTCACGCGGAACAACCGGCTGGGCCTGATGCGGGACATCCACGCCGCCTTCCAGTCCATCCGCGACCGGCAGGCCGGCCGCGTGCGGGTGCTCGTCCGCAGTGCCGCCGCCCTGACCGAGCAGCAGACGGGCGAGTTGAAAGCCACCCTCGCGGGCAACCTGAACAAAGAGCCGATCCTGAACGTCCGCGTCGAGCCGGAGTTGCTCGGCGGGCTGGTCGTGCAGGTCGGCGACCGGGTGTACGACACGTCCGTCCGCACCCGCCTAGATACCCTCCGCAACACCCTGTTGGCGAGCAGCAGCCATGGCGCTTAAAGCAACGGCCAGCGAGATCACGAGCGTCCTCATCGGCCGCATCCGCGACGCCGGCCAGCAGACGGACGTGCGGTCGTCCGGCCGCGTGCTGGAGGTGGGCGACGGCATCGCCCGCGTGTACGGCCTGAGTGAGGTCATGGCCGGCGAGTTGGTGGACTTCCCCCAGGCGAACGTGAAGGGCCTCGCCTTCAACCTGGAGGAAAGCTCCGTCTCCGTCATCATCCTCGGCGACTACCTGAAGGTCCGCGAGGGGATGGAGGTCCGCACCACCGGCCAACTGCTGAGCATCCCCGTCGGCCCGGAGATGATCGGGCGGGTGGTCAACCCGCTCGGCGAGCCGGTGGACGGCAAGGGCGCGATCCTGACCAAGAAGACCCGGCTGGTGGAAAGCCCGGCCCCCGGCGTGTACGACCGCCAGCCGGTCAAGCAGCCGCTGCAAACCGGCATCAAGGCCATCGACGCCATGACCCCGATCGGCCGCGGCCAGCGGGAACTGATCATCGGCGACCGCAAGACGGGCAAGACGCAGATCGCCATCGACACCATCATCAACCAGAAGACGGAAAGCGTCATCTGCGTGTACGTGGCGTGCGGGCAGATGGAGTCGAAGGTGGCCGCAGTGGTGGAGAAACTGCGGGCGGTCGGGGCCATGGACTACACGGTGGTGGTGGTGGCGTCGGCCGCCGACTCCGCCCCGGTGCAGTACCTCGCCCCGTACGCCGGCACCGCCATCGCCGAGTACTTCATGTACGAGGAGGGGAAGGACACCCTCTGCGTGTACGACGACTTGTCCAAGCAGGCGGCCGCCTACCGCCAACTGTCGCTGCTGGTCCGCCGCCCGCCGGGTCGTGAGGCGTACCCCGGCGACGTGTTCTACTGTCACAGCCGGTTGCTCGAACGCAGTGCGAAGCTGGCCGACAAGTGGGTGATCGTGCCGGACGCGGCCAACCCCGCCGAGGTGAAAGCCGACTGGGGCGTGAACTCGGCCAGCCACCCGACGCAGAAGCGCGAGACGGGCGCGGCCGGCATGGTGTACGTCGGGCCGGGCGGGTTCGGCGGCAAGGAGCAGGCCGAGCACGACCACAAGAGCTTCCCCGGCACCAAGATCGTGAAGGTGCCCGGCTCCGGCGGGTCGCTCACGGCGTTGCCGATCATCGAGACCCTCGAAGGCGAAGTGTCGGCCTACATCCCGACCAACGTGATCTCCATCACCGACGGCCAGATCTACCTCCAGCCGGACCTGAAGAACGCCGGGGTGCTGCCGGCCGTGGACGTGGGGATTAGCGTGTCCCGCGTGGGCGGCAACGCCCAGATCGGGGCGATGAAGGACAAGCGGGTGGCCGGCGGCTTGAAGCTGACTCTCGCCCAGTTCCGCGAACTGGAAGCGTTCGCCCAACTGGGTACGGACCTCGACAAAGCCACCCAGGGCCAACTCGACCGCGGCTACCGCATGGTCGAAATCCTGAAGCAAGGGCAGTACGAGCCGCTCAACGTGCTCGACCAGATCATGATCATCTTCGCCGGCAACACCGGCGGCCTGGACGACGTGGACCGCAAGAAGGTGCGGGCGTGGGAGGGCCAGTTCCTGAAGTTCATGAAGGAGCAGATGCCCGAGGTCCGCGACCTGCTGGCCAAGGAGAAGAAGATCACCGACGACGTGGCCGCCAAGCTGAACGCGGCCATCACCGCCTTCAAGCCGCAGTTCAAGGCGTGATGCGGGTACACGCCCCGAAGGGGCCGTCGTCCGTAGCCCAGGGCGGAAGCCCTGGGTGAACTTGAGAGTCATGACCATGACCCGCGTCACCGCCGCCGTGCTCGTCGCCGCCCTGGTGGCGTCGGTCGCCGCTGCCGGCGAGCCGGAGGCGATCAAGGCGCTGGTGGCCGTCGGCGGGAAGGTGCCGCTGGGCAAGGATAAGAAGCCCTCGGGGAACGTCCAACTGAGCGGCGAGAAGGTGACCGACGAGCACCTGAAGCTGCTCGCCGAGTTCAAGACCCTGCCGATGGTCGGCATCGAGGGCGGCACGAAGGTGACGGCCGACGGTCTGAAGCAACTGGCCGACGTGAAGGGGTTGCTCCGCGTGTCGCTGTTCGGCAAAGACTTCGGCGACCCGCACGCCAAGTCGCTCTCGGCCGTCAAGAACCTGGAGGCCGTTTACCTGCACTCCGGGGAGTTGACCGACGACGGGGTGAAGTCGCTCGCCGCCCTGACCAAGCTCACCTACTTCGACATCAAGGGCAACAAGAAGGTGACGGGGAAGACGCTCGGCGAACTGAAAGGGGCGAGAGCGCTGACCGGCGTGGACCTGACCGGCACCGCCGTCACCGGCGAAGCGCTCGGGGAGCTGAAGGCGCTGCCCGAGTTCACGTCGGTCGCGGCGAACTCCACCCCGTTCTCCGACGCCGGCATGAAGGAGTTGGCCAAGCTGCCCAAGCTCCAGCGGTTGGAGTTGAACCGCACCGCGATCACCGACGCCGGGCTGGCCGAGTTGAAGGGGCTGGAAACACTGGAGGGTCTCCAGATCGCCGTCACGAAGGTGGGCGAAAAGTCGATCCCCGTGCTGGCGGGCATGAAGAACCTGCGGCAGTTGGCCGTCAGCAAGGACCAGTTCGCCAAGCTGGACGAACTGAAGAAGGCACTGCCCAAGTGCAACGTGCGGGTCATCACCCCGCTCGAAGAGTAGGGTGAACTGGCGTGTGAGCCGCCGGGTGATGACAGCCACCCGCCGCGAAGCGGCCGACGGACTTAGCCCAGGGCGGAAGCCCTGGGTGGCACGAAACAGAAACGGCCCGCCCCGGAAGGGCCGGCGAGCAACGAACACGCCGGCCCCTCCGGGGCGGTGTTGCTGCTGATGGCATGTCCCAGGGCTTCCGCCCTGGGCTACAACCGACGGCCCCTCCGGGGCGAAGACCGGACACCCGAAGGCAGTCATGGCTAACCTCCGCCTGCTGGTGAAGCGCCGCAAGGCCATCCGGAACATCCGGAAGATCACCAAGACGATGGAACTGATCGCCACTGCGCGATTCAAGAAGGCGCTCGACCGGGCGATCGAGGCCGACGCGTACACCAAGAAGATCGCCGAGTTGGCCTCCGACCTGACCAAGACGGCCGGCGAGGTGTCGCACCCGCTGCTGGAAGTGCGGCCCGAGATCAAGAAAACGCTCGTGCTGGTGCTCACCGCCAACCGCGGGCTGTGCGGCGGGTACAACGGCGGCATCCTGCGGGCGGCCATGGTCAAAATCCGCGAGTTGCGTGGGGCGAACGCCACGTTCGACCTGGAGGTGAGTGGCAAGCGGGGGATGCAGTTCTTCAAGTTCCAGCAGATCCCCACCGCCGCCTTCTACTCGCACTTCGAGGAGAAGCCGCAGTTCGACGAGGTGGACAAACTGGCGCAGAAGTTCATCGACCTGTACACCAGCGGGCAGGTGGATCGGGTGATCGTCGTGTACCAGAAGTTCACCAGCATCTCCAAGCAGGCCCCGGTGGTGGAAACGCTCCTGCCGCTGTCGTCCGTCGCGGTCGAGACGACCAGCAAGAAGGCGGTCCCCGAAGCCCCCGCCGGCCCGAAGGCCAGCTACGACTTCTACCCGGACGCCGGTGCCATTCTCGGCGAGCTGGTGCCGGTGGCGTTCAAGGTGCGGCTGTTCAAGTGCTTCCTCGACTCCGCCGTGGGCGAGCAGATCGCCCGCCGCGTGGCCATGAAGGCCGCCACCGAGAACGCCGGCGACCTGATTAAGGAAGTGAGCCGGCTGTACAACCGCACCCGCCAGGCGAACATCACGAAGGAGATCAGCGAGCTGATCGCCGGCAGCGAGGCGCTGAAGTAAGCGACCACCCGCCGCGGAGCGGCGGCAGATCGTAGCCAGGGGTGGAGTCGGCGAGCGGAGCGAGCGACGGAACCCCTGGACCCAACGCCAAAACGGAACAAGCCCCGGAGGGGCGACAGCAGCGACTTCTGCCGCCCCTCCGGGGCTTGTGGTTTGTTGGTTTGCCATCCAGGGGTTGCGCTCCCTTCGGTCGCTCCACCCCTGGCTAACTACTACCGCCCCTCCGGGGCGAAGCACCGGACGAGGCCTCCCATGGTCGCTACCGCGAAGAAGACCGGCAAGATCGTGCAGATCATCGGCTCGACGTTCGACGTCGAGTTCGACGAGGGCCAGCAGCCCGAGATCTACAACGCCCTCAAGATCGACGGCACCACCGCCGGCGGGGTGAAGATCCACCTCACCGGCGAAGTGCAACAGCACCTCGGCGGCAGCCGCGTGCGGTGCGTGGCACTCGGCACCACCGACGGCCTCGTCCGCGGCATGGAAGTGGTGGACACCGGCGGGCCGGTCAGCGTGCCCGTCGGCCTCGGCACCCTCGGCCGCGTGTTCAACCTGCTCGGCAACCCCATCGACGGCCGCGGCCCGGTCGAGTTCACCGAGACCCGCTCCATCCACCGCGAGCCGCCCAAGTTCGACCAACTGTCGCCCAAGTCCGAAGTGCTCGTCACGGGAATCAAGGTGGTGGACCTGCTCATGCCCCTGCCGCGGGGCGGCAAGGCCGGGCTGTTCGGCGGGGCCGGTCTCGGCAAGACGGTCATTCTGCAAGAGCTCATCACCCGCATCGCCAAGGAGTACAAGGGGTACTCGGTGTTTGCCGGGGTGGGCGAGCGGACCCGCGAAGGGAACGACTTGTGGCTGGAAATGCAGGAGACGAAGACCGGGGCCGGGGCGGACGCGAAGAGCGTGATCGACTCGACGGCGATGGTGTTCGGGCAGATGAACGAGCCGCCGGGTGCCCGTATGCGGGTGGCCCTGAGCGCCCTGACGATGGCCGAGTGGTTCCGCGACAGCACCGGCACCGAGACGCTGTTCTTCGTCGATAACGTGTTCCGCTTCTCGCAGGCCGGTTCGGAAGTGTCGGCCCTCCTCGGGCGGATGCCGAGCGCCGTGGGTTACCAGCCGACGCTGGCCACCGAGATGGGCGAGTTGCAAGAGCGGATCACCAGCACCACGTCGGGGGCCATCACCTCCGTGCAGGCGGTGTACGTGCCGGCCGACGACCCCACCGACCCGGCCCCGGCCAACACCTTCCAGCACCTGGACGCCTTCATCTACCTGGAGCGGTCGATCTCCGAGAAGGGCATCTACCCGGCCATCGACCCGCTGTCGTCGAACAGCCGCCTGCTCGACCCGCAGTACGTCGGCGAGCGGCACTTCGCCGTGGCGGATCGCGTGAAGCGGATTCTGCAACGCTACCGCGAACTGCAAGACATCATCGCCATCCTCGGCGTGGACGAGCTGAGTGAAGAGGACAAGGCGGTGGTCGGCCGCGCCCGGCGGATCGAGCGGTTCCTCAGCCAGCCGTTCTTCGTGGCCGAGGCGTTCACCGGCAAGTCGGGGAACTTCACCAGCCTGAAGGACACGATCCGCAGCTTCAAGGGGCTGGTGGACGGCACCTACGACCACCTGCCGGAGGGGGCGTTCATGTACGTCGGCTCCATCGAAGAGGCCGAGGAGCAGGCGAAGAAGATGGCCGGGAAGTAGCAGCCGTCAGTTGTCATCTGTCATTGGTCATTTGTGAAAGGCCAATGACACACGCCCCTGCCTTTAACAACTGACGAATGACAAATGACAAATGACAAGGTACGGGTGGTCGTGGTGACGCCGGAGCGGGCCGTTCTGGACGAGGCGGCCGCGTCCGTGACGCTGCCGCTGTTCGACGGCGAACTCGGCGTGCAACCCGGGCACTCGGCGTTCGTCGGCCAACTCGGGCCGGGCGAGTTGCGGATCGTCGGCG
>JANNQE010000692.1:0-3205 GCA_031441625.1 Planctomycetia bacterium | reverse complement strand
CTTCTCCCGATCCCCGCTGCGTCGCGCCGAGCAGACTGTTTTTTCTGCTCCGCTCCGGTGCAGCGACCCAAACCCCGAAGGCACATCGGCTTGTGCTCTTCGACATGGTGTTGTCGATGACGGCAGTGAATAATCCGGGCTGGGGGAGAAGATCGCCGACGCGGGCCGAGAACGAGCGAGAGGACAACGACTGGCAGCAGTTGAAGCCGGTGGCCGACGAGTACGTGGCGGTCATGAAGGAGTGCGAGGCGATCAACGGCGTGTCGGCCGTGGACCGCCAGTTCGCCCGCATGAAGAAGGTGCAACTGCGGGCGGCGAAAGTGGGCGAGATGGCGTCCCCGTTCGGCCGCGAGATGAAGGACAAGCTGGTGTCCGCGGTGCAGTCGGCGGTGACGGAACTCGACCGCCTGCGGGTGCGGGCGGCGGACGAGTGCCGGCTGGGGCTGAAGCCGGACGCCCGGCGGGTGTGGGCGGTCCGCGGGTGCCGCCCGCGGTGCTGCGGGTGGACGCGGTTCGACTGGGTGTCTGTGTACGCACTCGTCCGCCCGGCCACCGGCCAGACGTTCACCCGGCTGGTGCGGCGGATGAACACCGACCGCATGGGGGGAGGCTCTGGCGGCGTTCGCCGCCCACGCCGACCCGACCGGGGAGAAAGTGCTGGTGCTGCTGGTGGACAATGCCGGCTGGCATGTGGCCAAGCGGCTGGCGGTGCTGGCCAACGTGCGGCGGCACTTCCTCCCACCCGCCACCCCCGAACTCCAGCCGACCGAACCCCTCTGGCCGCTGGTCCGCGAGGCAGTGGCGAATCGGTGCATCGGCCGCATCGACCCGCAGAAGTTGTCCCTGAACAAACTGACCCGCGTCACCGCCACGTGCACGTCCCACCGCTTCGAGATGGCGTAACTCGTTCACCCCTTGCGGCGGCACCGCCCGCGATCCGTCCCGTTGTGCCGCTCGACGAACGCCGTCAGTTCATCACGACGGGCGCGGCCGGTCGACTCGGGGCCGGTTGGCTCGGGCCCGTCAACTTCGACGCCATGCGGGCTTCGTGCGCTCGGAACACTTCGATGTACCGGGTCAAGATGTCGCGGAAGCGGGTCAACACGGCCAGGTGCAACTTCACCCACACGGCCGGGTCGTCCTCCGCCGGCGTCACGGTCCCGACGGCGGCCATCAGGAACTCCCCGATCACCCGCTTGTCCGCCGGCGACAACTCGTCCGCGTTGTGGTTCGCCCAATGCCGCAGCTTGCGGAACTGCTGGACGTGATCGCTGGCCGTCCACTCGACAACAGCCGGGATGGGGTAGTCGCCGGCCGGTTGCGGAGTGCGGCGATTGCCGGACTGCCACTTGTGCAGGTCGCGGAGGTCGGCCACGACGGCCGAGCAGATGACGCCGGTGTCGAAGCTGATCTTGTACAACTCGCTGACCACCGATTTGAAGTCGCGGAAGGTGCTGACCGGGTGTTTCGCCTCACTGACGAGGATGGACAACCCGTCGCGGGCGTCGAACAGGAGCGACCCGGCGAGGTGGGACGCCAGCTTGTTCACCGTCGAGTACTGGGCCGGCAACTCCCCGGACAGTGTCTCCCGGTCGGCCGCGGCGGGGTGGGGCTGGCGGACCTGCCGCGAGACGCCACCGCCTAGGCCCTTGAAGTACTTTTCCAGCACGTCCGTGTCGCCCATCTGGGCCGGGTCGCCGCCGCCCACCGCCATCAGGCGGGCGAGCAGTTGGTGGTTCGGGACGAAGGCCGGACTCAGCGGACTGGTGTCGCGGGCCCGCGCCCGATAGTCGAGGTACTGCTTCTCGGTGCTGATGCCGATGGCGTGCAGTCGGACGTTCATGGACCGGTGCAGATGGTCCATCAGGGAGACCTCGTCCTCCAGCCCGCCCACCTCCTCGCCGGTGGCGTCCACCCCCTTCGGCTGAGACCCGCCGTCGGACAGGAGGACGATCAGTCGGTCGTTGCCGGGGTGCCCGTGGCGGTGCAACAGCTCGGCGGCGAAGTTCAGGGCGGTGCCGATGTGCGTGCCGGCGCTCTCGGAGCGGAGGAGGGTGATGGCGTCCCGGAACTGCTGCTTCACCTCCGCCGGGGAGCGGCCGTCGATCTCGGCCATGCCGCCGCCGCGGGGGAAGCGGATGTCGGCGTCGCCACACTTGTCGGTGAACCGCACCACGGCCATGCGGGACACCCGCCCGGCGGCCTCCAACCGCACGTCGAGCAGTCGCCCCAGCGCCCGGCGGAGGGCCTCGCTCCGCTCCATCGGCTGCCCCCGCCGGGCGTCGGTGGTGTCGGTCATGTCCGTCGCGCTCATCGACCCGCTACAGTCGGCCAGCACAATGATGTCCACGCCGGTCTTCACGCCTGGGGCGAACACCGTCACCGCCGTCGCCGTGGTCACCCGCATGACCGGGCCGTAGAACGGGGCCGGGGACACGTCCCGGACGCGGAACGGGATGACGTCGACGGTCAGCCACAGCGACTCGACGTTCACCCCGTCGGGCAGCCACAGCAGGCGGGCGGCCAGGTCGCGGGTGTCGTTCAGTTGTGCCACCACGTCGTCCAGTTGCGACTCGACCTGCACCTCCAACTCCAGCCGTTCGAGCGGCTGCACGCTGCTCGCCGTGCGGAGCGACCAGGGCGCGGCCAGGCGGTCGCCCAGGCCCAGGCGGGCGGCGGCCTCCCCGCCCAGCGCGATGTGGCCGGCCGGCACCTCCGACAGTGGGTCCAGGTGGACGGCCACCTCGGCGGTGCCGGCCACCAGCACGCCGACGCCGGGGGCGGTGCCGGCCGGCACGCCCACCCGGTGGCGGTCCAGCCGCCCGCCCGGCGGGAGCACGATCAGCCCGGTGGTCGTCGAGGTCCATTCCATCGCGGTGCCCCCGGTCATTTCAGCTTCTCGAAGTTGATGTTGGCCAGCCCGACCGCCGCCGACACCGCCTTCACGTGCGCCCCGCCGGTGCCGATGGACAGCCCGCGGTAATCGTCCGGCAGGTGAACGAACAGCAGGTTCGGCCCCGCGCGGTAATCGCTGAACCGCAGGTGATCGGCCACCTCGTCCAGGCCCATCCCTCTTCACGCTCAGGCATCTTCCCCAATAGCCTATGGGGAGGGTAGTTGTGTGATGCTCTTGGGGTGACACGGATGTTGATGGACGCCGTTCTGGAGCGATTCATCGCCCACAGCCCGATGGCGGTCGCGGTTC
>JANNQE010000691.1:0-2646 GCA_031441625.1 Planctomycetia bacterium | reverse complement strand
GGTTCTTGGCCTGCTCGGCCCGATAGCTCGGCCCGTTCAACTCCACGATCACGCTGTGGTGTACCAATCGGTCGATGGCCGCCGCCGTCGTCATCGGATCCTTGAAGATCGACTCCCAACCCGAGAACGCCAGGTTGCTCGTCAGCAGCACGCTCCCCCGCTCGTACCGCTCCGCCAGCAGCGTGACCAGAACCTCCATCTCCTCCCGGCTCTGCTGCACGTAACCCAGGTCGTCCACCATCAGCACCGGGTAACTGCCCAGCCGCTTCAGCGCCTTCGGTAGCTTCAACTCCCGCTTCGCCAGCAGTAGCTCCTGGACCAGCAGGTTGCACGTCGTGAACAACACCTTCCGCCCCGACCGCACCAGCTCCTGCGCCACTGCACAGAGTAAATGCGTCTTCCCCGAACCCGGCGGCCCGAACACCAGCACGTTCTCGCGCCGGTCCACGAACCCGCCGTCCAGCAGCGCCTTCGCTTGGTGCACCACCTTCGTCGGCAACCGCTTCGTGTCCAACGCCGCCCAGCTCTTCTCCAGCGGCAGCTTCGACGCACGCAGCAACCGCCCGATCCGGTTCTCCCGGCGGTGGCTCAGCTCGGCATCGCTCAGGCCCAACAGGTACTGCTCGAACGTCTGCTCGTTGGCCCGCGCCGCGACGGCCGCCGCCGCGAACGTCCGGCGCATCGTCGGTAGGCCCAGTTCCTTCAGGTTCCCGGTCACCGTCTCGCTCTCGTTGGTCTTCGACATGGGTCGTGCCCTCCGTAGCACTCAAGAGTTGGTCGTACACACTCAGGTCCACGGGCCCGACGGCGACGACCGGTACCGTCGGGGTGGTCGACAACGCACGCATCCGATCCGACACCGCGTCCGCCGTCGGCGTCCCGTCGCCGTCGAGCACGACGCGGAGCGCCGCTTCCAGTGACACCTCGCTGTCACGCGCCGCGGACTGCAGCCGCCGCAGGTACTCGCGGTCCGCACGCGCCGGCACGTGCGCCCGCAGCACGTCGTACGCGATCCGGAACGTGGTCGTCGGGAACAGGTCGTCCCGGTACCGGTACGCCGCGAACGCACCCGGCTTGCGGACCAGCCCGTCGATCACGTGCCGGTAGTTGATCCGGTGCTGGCCCCGACCACGCAACCGCGGCATCCGCTCCACGACCTTCTGCGCGTACCACACCTCCACGTACTCGGCGTACAGGCGCACCTCGACCCGCTCGCCGATCAGTCGGCTCGACACCGAGTACGTGTTCCCCTTGACGTGGATCGTGCTGCCCGCGTCCACCGTCACCACGACGCGTCCCGCCGCCTCGAACCGACCCGCCGGCAACGCCCGCAGGTGGTCCATCTCCAGAGCCTTCTTCGCGTCGCGGTTCGCGTTGAGCTGGGCGAACAGATCGCGGAGGTAGTCCTGGTATGCTTCGCGGCTCGTGAAGTCCCGGCTGGCGCGGAGCATCATCTGCTGATCGAGGGCCCGTTTGAAGCGATGGTGACGCTGTTCGATGTCGCCGTTCTCGTTGCCGTGCCCGGCCTGGATCGCCTGCCCGTCGAGGCCGTAGTGCGTGAGCAGCGCCCGATACCGTTGTGTGAACTCCGCACCCGTCGTGCCCGGCGGGATCGCGGCCGTGAGCCGGTCGGTGCGGTGAACGAAGGGCACCCCACCGAGTTCCGTCAGCGCGTTCTGCAACCCGTCGGCGAGCGTCTCGAACGACTCGGCGAAGCACACCGTGCCGGTCTCCCCGTTCGAGTAGGTGAGCACGAAGTGGTAGATCAGGTGCTCGAACGGTCGGCCGTTGATGGTCACCCGCAGGTCGGTCATGTGCGTGAAGTCGGAGGCACACAGCCGACCGGGCGTGTGCACCTGGGCGAAGAACACTTCCTTCGCCGGGCCGCCCACCGCGCGCCACGTCTTGACCCGCCGCTGGAACGTGCGGAGCTGGCCATCCGGGAACACGCCGGGGTGTTCCCGCTGGAGTTGCCGGAACAGGGTCAGCGCCTCCAACCCAGGATTCAGGGCCAGGCGTTCGACGACGCCCGACCAGACGTCGGCGAACGGGTCCGGGTGAGTGCGCCAGGAATGTGGCATCCGTACCTCGCTGGGGAGCCGGCCGAGCCGGCGGTACTTGCGTGCGGTCTTGGCATCCATGCCCGACCGGATGGCGGCGACCGCCGCGGGTGTACCCGCCGCGTCCAACCGCCGTAAGTGACGAACCTGCTGATCCGTGGTGAGCATGCCGAACCCTCAACAACGTGGGTTCGGTCAAGGTAGCGCTCACCCGAAATCGTGCCCCAACGGGCGGGAAGTGTAACTGTCGTTGAGGGGAAAACTAACTGTCGCTCATCAGTGACAGAACGGCGTTTCGGGTGGTTTGGCCGATGAAAACCAAACCACCCTTCTATTTCCTTGAAGCGAGTCGCGGGCTGCCCCGGACGTGGGGCCATGGACCGGCCCGTCGCAGCAACCACAGTGGAGGGATTCATCCAGCAACTCGCCGTCCAGTACATCGGCCGCGGGTACTACTTCTTCGTCGCCGGCACCATCAAGCCGCACAAGGACCCGGCACGGGTCGACGCGAAACTCTGCGCGCGGTACGGCGTGGGTCTGTCGAAGTGGGCGAAGGCACGGCGGCGGCCGGCCGGCCGGGCGAGCC
>JANNQE010000690.1:0-10117 GCA_031441625.1 Planctomycetia bacterium | reverse complement strand
GTCCCACACGCCCTTCTTCTTCATCGCCTCGCTCAGCATCTCCTTCAGCTTCGGGCTGGCCTCCTTCAGGCTGATGAAGAACCGCACCGTGTCGTCGTTCGTGTTCGTCAGCGAGATCTCTTCGCCGAACTCCCGCTCCTCCGTCACCTTGAACTCGGCCGACTGCTTGGCCGCCACCTTCACATCGAAGCGGAACAGGCCGGCCGTCTCTTCGACCGGCTTCGCCGTCTCGACCAGCTTGAACTGCTGGTTCGTGCGGTTCGGGTGCTCGATGACCAGCGTGCGGTCGGTGTCGCTCTTGTTGCTGATCTTGTACACCTTCTCGTCCCGCTGCCGGCGGATGGTGCGGACGATCCCTTTCGTCGCCTTCACGCTCACGAGGGTGCCGGACTGCGGGGTGTTCTGCGGGTTCACTTCCGTGCCCAGGTCGATGGCGTACGCGAGCAACCGCTCGTTCCCGGCCGACGTGTCCTGAATGCGACTATCGCCGGCGTACACGTTGGCGTCGAACACCGTAATCGGCCCCTGCGGGAGGGTCGCCTTGGTGCTGTTCTTGAAGCGGAAACCCAGCAGCGGGTGCTTGGCCTGCACGGCCGGGTTGTAAATGCTCACCCGCGTGCCTTCGATGTCGTCCGAGACGATCGGCAGCAGCGCCGACTTCTGACGGGCCAGGTTGACCGGGTGCTTGATGCCGTACTGGAAGCTGTCCCCCAGCTTCGCCGCGGTGGCGGCGCTCTCGATCCCGCGTCCGTTCATCTGCTGCTGAACGATGTTGCCGATCTCTTCCCGCTCCAGGGCTGTGACCGACTTCTTGAGTTTGTCGAAACTCCTGTCGGCCAGTTTCTCGACCTCCTCCACGGCCGCCTTCCTCGCACCGTCCCGCTTGCCCTGCGGGTCGGCCGGCATGCCACTGCTGCCGGTCGGCCGGGGGCTGCCACCCATCATGCCCAGCACTTGTCCGTTCTGCTGCCTGGCGAACCCGCCGTCGTAGGCCGGCGGGCGGAGGCTGGCGAACAGTTCCGGCTCGACCGTCGGGCGGGTGACGTACAGCGGGTTGTACAGGTCCATCTTGAAGCTGATCGGCCGTCCGCTGACCAATCCCATTTTCACCCCGGTCCAGTCCTCGTCCGTCGGGTTCTCGACGATCGCCCACCCTTGCAGGTACGGCTTCTTGTCCGCGTCGAGCACCAGCCGGTAGCTCGTCTTCCACACCGGCGCTTCGATGACGTACCCCACCTTCACCTTCCGCTTCCCCTCGCCGCTGAACTGGATGCTGACGGCCTTCTTCTGCGAGTCGTGGCTGAGCGCCAGCGTGTCGAGCGCGCGCTTCAGTTCCGCTTCGAGCACCGGGTTGAGGAACCGCACCCGCTGCACGTCCATCATCTTGACGGCCCGGAACCCTTCGGTCGTGCTCACGTTCAGCACCGTGCAATCCAACTGCGCCGTGCCCACCGGCACCTTCTGAATCTCCGTGCCGACGACCGTGCCCTTGATGGTGCCCGGCTGCGTGGTGACGGTGGTGTTCATCACCACTTCGACCTGCTCGCCGCGGGCCTGTCCGAGGATGTTCGCCAGCGTCGGTGCGCCGTTCAGGTCGATGGCGAAGCTGGCGAGCGTGCGGTTCACGGGTTCGTGGCTGTCGTAACTGACCGCCGAGATGTGCCCGTTGTTGAAGTCCTGCAGCGTCATCGACTTCAGCAGGTCGTTGATGTCGGATTCCGGGAACGTCAGGTCCACCCGCGCCTCGCCTTCCACTTCGCCCGTGCGGCCGAAGTACCCGACGCCACTGTTGAACAGCACGACTTGCTTGATCGGCAAGGACACACTCTGTTTCGGATCCCCGTCGGCTTTGCCGGCGGCGTCGGCCGTCGGCACCAGAGTGTTCGCCAGGAAGCCGACGCCGGCCGCCCCGACCACCGGAGCCGCCCACAGCAACTTGCGGAGAGTCATGACAGAATCCTCACGGGGGAGTTGGCGAACCCCGGCAGTGATGCCGGGGGTGGTTTGAGTTGAACTCCCGGCATCACTGCCGGGGTTCACCATGCAGCTACTCTCCGCCTTCCCACCGAACGTGTCTACACCGTGTTGCCATCCCGTTACCCGGTAAACTGAACGGACCACCCGTCGGCGAGTCGTCATGTCGAAGATTCAGATCGAACCGTTCCCGTTCAAAACGCCCGTCGGGGCGGTGCTGGTGTTCGTCTGCACCGCCGGGAAACTGGACCGCAAGCACGTCGGCCGGATCACCCTGCTCGGCCGCGGGGCGGTGGTCGAGGTGCCGGACGAGAAGGCGTCTGCGCTGGTGGCCGCGCTCGACGGTGCGACGTTCAACGACCGCCCGGTGCGGGTGCGGGTGGCGGACGCGAGCGCGACGGAGTTGGGCGAACACTTCGCGCAACTGTCCGCCCTGCTCGACCTGGAAGCTGAGGCCGAGGAGGAGGCGGCGCGGAAAGCGGCACAGTCCGAGACGGCCACCCGCGACGGGGCGGCGCTCAGCGGCCTCACCCTCCGCGAGTCCGAGTTCGGCTTGGGCGGGCGGCTGCTGCTCACCTTCACCCGCGGCGGGCGGAACGAGCCGTTCCCGCCGAACCGCCTACAACCCGGCGCGCCGGTGGTGCTCAGTCAGACGGGCACCCACCGCCGCCGGCCGACGTACCGCGGGGTGGTGTACGACCGCGACTTCACTAGCATCGGCGTGGCCTTCGACCCGCCCGACGACGACCCGCCGGACGACGCCACCTACCGCCTCGACCTGTCGGCCGACGAGGTGTCGCGGGTGCGGCAACAAGAAGCGCTGCGTCGGGCGGCGGCGGCGAACGGCGACCGCCTCGCCGAGTTGCGTGACCTGCTGCTCGGCGAACGCGAACCGGCGTTCGACCCGCTCCCGGACGTGAGTATCGGCACGCTGAACCCCTCACAAGCGGAGGCGGTGAGGTTCGCGCTGGCGGCGAAGGACGTGGCCGTCATCCACGGGCCGCCGGGGACTGGCAAGACGACCACCGTGGTCGAGTTGATCCGGCAAGCGGTGGCGCGGGGCGAGCGGGTGATCGCGACCGCGGCGAGCAACCACGCGGTGGACAACCTGTTGGAAAAGCTGCTGGCCGCCGGCGAGCGGCCGGTGCGGGTCGGGCACCCGGCGCGGGTCGATCCGGCCCTGCGAGACCGCGCGCTCGACATCCTGGTGCAGAAGCACGTGGACGCGCGGCAGGCCCGCAAGCTGGCGAAGGAGGCGCGCACGCTCTTCGTGCAGGCCGACAAGTGGACGACGGAACGGCCGCAGCCGGGCGAGAAGGCGGCGCTGCGGCGGGAGGCGCGATCCCTGCTCACCGACGCCCGCAAGTTCGAGGCGGTGGCGGCGGCGCGGATTCTCGACGACGCCCGCGTCGTGTGCGGCACCCTCACCGGACTGACGAGCGACGTACTCGGCACGCGGCGGTACGACCTGGCGGTCATCGACGAGGCCGGGCAGAGTACCGAGCCGGCGAGCTGGCTGCCGCTGATGCGGGCGAACAAACTCGTGCTGGCCGGCGACCACCGACAGTTGCCCGCGACGGTCATTTCCCCCGAAGCGGCGGAGCAGGGGTTGGCCGTCAGCTTGATGGAGCGGGTGGCCGACCAGTTCGGAAACGCGGTCTGTCGGCTGCTGTCGGTGCAGTACCGGATGCACGCCGACATCATGGCCTTCTCGAACGCCGAGTTCTACGGCGGGCTGTTGGTGGCCGCCGAGTCGGTGGCGACTCACCGTTTGTGCGACCTGCCGGGCGTGACCGCCGACCCGTGGACCGAGAAGCCGGTGCGGTTCATCGACACGGCCGGGGCCGGGTTCGACGAGGAACTGGAAGACGACAGCGGCAGCCGGCACAACCCCGGCGAGGCGGACCACGTGGTGCGGTGCGTCCGCCGCTGGCTGGCGGCCGGCGTGCCCGCGTCGTCCGTCGGCGTCATCACCCCGTACCGCGCGCAGGTGCGGAAGCTCCGCGAGCGACTGGCCGATGTGCCCGATGTGGAGGTGGACAGCGTGGACGGCTTCCAGGGGCGGGAGAACGAGGCGGTCGTCATCTCGCTGGTGCGGTCGAACCCGGCCGGGAAGATCGGCTTCCTGTCCGACACGCGGCGGACGAACGTGGCCTTCACCCGCGCCCGGCGGGCACTGGTGGTGATCGGCGACAGCGCCACCCTGTCGGGCGACCCGTTCTATTTGCGAATGGTCGGGCACATGGAAGCGATCGGTGCCTACGGCAGCGTGTGGGACGAGGAGTGACCCGCGGGGGCGGATGGTTTAGGTCCACCTTCCCCACAACCCATCCGTGAAACCAATTCCTGCGGCGACGGCGCACAAGTTGGCCCGCATCGTGTACGCGCTGGTGCGATACGGGGGTGAGTACGTGAAGCGGACGGAGGCGGAGTACACCGAGCAGGTGCGAGGGCGGTTGGAGCGGCAGTTGAAGCGGCGGGCGAAGGAGTTGGGGTACGAGGTGAGGAAGATCGAGGGGCCGTCGCAGGACGCCGCGGTGGGTGCGTGAGCGGTCCGGCGGTCTTTGGCAATGGGAGCGGGGGGGCTGCCGGACCCGGGGTTCGGACGGTCGCCGGAGAGGGTCTGCGCCGAGCCAACCCCCGCAACGCAACGTCAGCAACAAGACTCACTGAGGCTCACCTAACGTTCCTGGGGCGGCGTCTTGGCCGGCACCCACCGTCCGCAGCCCGACCGTACTGGTTAAGAGTCGCCTTACGGGACAGCCGCACGGCGAGGCACTACTCGTAGTATTTCGAGATGCCCTTGCTGCCCCGGTTCGCGTACTTGCCTGCCCGAGTGTCGTCGTCTGACTTGTAGGGAATCTTGGCGACGATGCCCAGCGTGCGCAACTGCTCCCGGACCCGCTTGACGTCAACCTCGTCGGTCCAGTCATAAGTGTAGACGCAAATCACCTTCGAGTCGGGGCTCGTCGCATTCGGATTGAGCATCGCCGTTCCTGTCTTGGCAGAGGCCCCCAG
The DNA here is from genome assembly GCA_031441625.1 of Planctomycetia bacterium. Lineage (GTDB taxonomy): Bacteria > Planctomycetota > Planctomycetia > Gemmatales > Gemmataceae > JALHQU01. Next base: position 5,125 of record JANNQE010000690.1, on the reverse strand, counting down.
TAAGCCAGCCTCGGTCGCGGCCTTGATCTTCGCCCAAACGTCGTCGAGATGCGGCAGCGGGACGAAAACCAGCCATTTGCCGCCTTTTTCGGTGTAGGCCGGGTAGCTTCCGGCCCCCCGTTCGGCGAACAACCAGTATTCGTCGGTGACTTGGGATGGCAGTCGTTCCTTCGTCTCCGGTGGTCCAGGGCTCTTACGACGTGCCATCAGACGCCCTCCGCTCTCTGGTCGCCGAACCAATATTAGGCCTACTCGTCCGGAAGAGACCAACTCAGCGAGTACGCCAATTCCGGATTGATCAGCGGGGTTACGCTCCCCGCTCCGCAGGAGCGTAAGCAGTCGAACGGCCCCTGTCAAAACGAAACTCGGTGAATTTTCGCATCTTCATTCGTTCGACCGGCCGGCGAGTGTCGCCCGTCCCCGTCACAAGTGGTCAGCCGGGCTGCGGACGCCCTGGCCCCCTTGTTCAGCACATGCACATCAATTATCGTCGTCTTCAGGCTGGCGTGGCCGAGCAGCGCCTGCACGGTTCGCACGTCCGTGCCGCTCTCGATCAGGTGCGTGGCGAAGGCGTGGCGGAAGGTGTGCGGGGTGGCCGCCTTGCTGATCCCTGCCGCCTGGGTCGCCGCTTTCACCGCCTTCTGCACCGCCTGCTCGCTCAGGTGGTGTCGCAGCACGGCCCCGCTCCGCGGGTCGGTGCTCGCCTGCCGTGCCGGGAACACGTACTGCCAGCCCCACTCGCGGCTGGCCCCGCGGACCTCGTAGCCGCCGATGGCGTGGGGCACCTGCTCGGCGGTCGCGGAGTCGGCCGGCGGGTTCACCGCCGGCCGCTGGTTCGAGGACGGGCGGTGAATGCCGACTCCAACTCACCCCGCCAGCCGCTCGCACTTCACCTTGTGTACCAGCACCAGCTCGGCCATCCTCCAGTGGGCTCGGCCTCGTCTGAACCGCCTTGTCAGGATCAGACCGCCACCCTCCCCTGTCTCACAGACCGGTGATCCTGACGGGGGCAAATAAGTTTTCCCGCGGCATGGCCACGGGTCGGCTCCCTCGGGGATCATGCATCCGAGACGTCGCAGTACCACCACTCGGTGGCCGGGCGTCTCGGAGGTCAGTCATGAAGAGAAATGAGCCGCTGAGGGCCAACCGCAATGGGATCTACCCGACCACGGGTGCGGATCTCTGGTCGGTGCCCATCGCTTTCGGGCTGCAAGGGGAGAGGGGGCCGAACGGGTCTGGGGAGATGGCCCAGACGCCGACGGTGTGGTTGACCTCGGCCGGTGGTGAGGTTCGCGTGGAGCGCTTCACCAACCCGCCGGCCGACGAACAACAGCGGGGTGAACGAGAGCGTGAGGCGGTCGAAGCCGTCCAGCGGGAACTTGCAGGCCGAGGGGAGTGACCATCACCGAAGACCGCAAACTTCCCCCTCCCACTGCGGTCTTGCGGTCTTCGGCACTTGGCGGTCTTGGGCGGCAGCAGGTTGGGTAATCTGTAACGCCACACCACCAGATCGCATTACGTCGCGGCTGCCGGCCGATCTCAGACCGTGTCCTCCGTTCGATCCGTCCGCCGTTCGCCACGCCACGGCCTCACCTGGGCACGGGCGGGGCGTTGAGCAAGTCGGCCAGCCGCTCCCGCTGTTCGGGGGTAAGTGTGGAGATGAATGCGGCCATAGCGTCGAGTGAGCCGGAATCTGCACCGGGCTTGCGAGGTGGAGTGCCGTTCGGGCTGGAATCCGTAGGGTTTACGTCATCAGGTTCGGCCCCTGTCTGGGGCAGTCGCACGGGGAGGCCGGTTCGTCGGCCTCCCCCGGTCATTTCCCGACGACACTTCCCCGTAGCGGCACGCCCTTTGCGTCGGCGAGTCCATCCCCCACGGAGCCGAGCGGCATCCTATGAAGGTCTTCCACTGCGATCACTGCGGGCATCTGATTTTCTTCGAGAACGTGCGGTGTTTGAAGTGTGACCACCAACTGGCGTACCTGCCCGACCTCGGAGTGGTCGGTTCGCTCGAAGCGGAGGGCGAGAGGTGGAAGTCGCCGCTGCCGCGGGCAAAAGGGCGGGCGTACCGCCTGTGCGCCAACTCCACCGCCGAGAACGTGTGCAACTGGGCCGTCCCCGCCGCCGACCCCAACCCGCTGTGCGTCTCGTGCCGCCTGACGGAGGTCATCCCCGACCTGGGTGTGAGCGGGAACCGCGACGCCTGGTACAAGGTGGAGGTGGCGAAGCGGCGGCTCGTGTACACCCTGCTGACCCTCGGGTTGCCGGTGGTCGGTCGAGATGAGGACGAGGCCGGCGGGCTGTCGTTCGAGTTCCTGGCCGACCCCGCCGACCCATCCGCCCCGCCGATCCTCACCGGGCACGCCGACGGGGTGATCACCCTGAACGTGGCCGAGGCGGACGACTCCGAGCGGGGGCGGCGGCGGGTGCAGATGGGCGAGCCGTACCGCACTCTGCTTGGCCACTTCCGCCACGAGAGCGGGCACTTCTACTGGGACCAACTGGTCCGCGATTCCTCTCGCCTCGACGCCTTCCGCGAGGTGTTCGGCGACGAGCGTGCGGACTACGGCGTGGCGCTCAAGAAACACCACGCCGGCGGCCCGCCCCCCGGCTGGCAGGAGCGGTTCGTCTCCGCCTACTCCTCCGCCCACCCGTGGGAAGACTGGGCGGAGACGTGGGCGCACTACCTGCACATGACCGACACTTTGGAGACGGCGGCCGACTGCGGGGTGCAGTTGCGGCCCGAACGCCGGAGCGAGCCGACCGTCAAGCGGGTGAGCGACCCCGTCGCCGGCGAGGCGTCGTTCGACCACCTGTTGGCCGACTGGTACCCGCTCACCTACCTGTTGAACAACCTGAACCGCGGGCTGGGTCTGCCCGACGGCTACCCGTTCGTGCTGAGCGCACCGGCCGTCGGAAAACTCCGCTGCGTTCACCAAGTGGTGCGAGACGCCCGCCGACCCGCACCGAGGTGACGGCCGCGGCCCGTTTGCTTGACCCGAACGGGGGTGGTATCATCTCCATCACCCCACTCGCCCCCTCTCTGGGGGTGTTCACCGTTCACCCCCCGCCGGAGTCCGTCATGCGTGCCGTGGCCGTTGCCGTTCTCGCGGTCGGGTTCGTAGCCATGCTCGCGCCGCCGGCCGCCGCCGCCGACGCGAAGGCCATTACCGCCGCCATCCAAAAGGGGGGCGAGTTCCTCCGCGCGAAGTACGCCGGCGGCCTGCCCAACCAGCAAGGGAACGCGGAATACGGGCTTGGGGCGGTGGCCCTGGGCGGGCTGGGGATGCTCGAAGCCGGCGTGAAGGCGGACGATCCGGCGGTGAAGAACGTGGCCGAGGCCGTCCGCACGCAGTCACTCACCCAGACGGGCACCTACCACATCTCCCTGGCCATCATCTTCCTCGACCGCCTGGGCGACCGCGGTGACGTGCCGCTGCTGCAAATGCTCGGCGTGCGTCTGTACGCCGGCATGAACGGCGGCGGCGGCTGGGGTTACAAGAGCTGGGAGAACGTGGACGGGGCCGAAGCCCTGCTCAAGTCGCTCCAGAACAACGAGTTGACCACCAAACCGAAAGCCGAGCCGAAGGGCGGCAAAGACGACGGCTTCCTGAAGCCCGAGGCCGGGCTGAAAACCGGGGCGCTGCACCCCGAGGTGGCAAAGGTGTGGGCGGTCGTCCAGAAGGCCCTCCGCGACACCGGGCGGGGCGGCGGCGTGGGCAGCGGGGACGACAACTCGAACACCCAGTTCGGCATCGTGGGCATGTGGGTGGCGTCGCGGCACGGGGTGCCGGCCAAAGATGCCTTCGCCCTGATCGAGGCGAGGTTCGTGCAGTCGCAGGGCCGCGACGGCGGGTGGGGGTACAGCGGGGCGTCGGTCGGCATGGGCAGTTCCACCCCGGCGATGACGTGCGCCGGGCTGCTCGGGCTGGCCGTCGGGCGGGCGAGCCGGGAGGCGGCGGTGCCGAAGGAGACGCCGAAGAAGGGCCTGCCCGAAGACGACCCGTTCTTCAACCCGAAGAAAGGCGACGGCGAGAAGGCCGACCAGATGGCCAAGCCGAAGGCCGATGGCGGGGCGGTCGGGCGGTCGGCCGAGGCCGGGCTGAAGGTGCTGGCGGCGTTCGTGGCCGGGCAGCAGGGCCGCGGGGCCGGCCTCAAGAACTTCATCGGGGCGGGCAACTCGCTGTACACCCTGTGGTCGCTCGAGCGGGTGGGCGTGGGGTACGGACTCGACACCCTCGGCGGGGTTGACTGGTACGACTGGGGGGCGAACATCATCCTGGCCATGCAGCAGGCTGACGGGTCGTTCACCGACTCCACCTACCAGCCGGACGTGAACACGTCGTTCGCCATCCTGTTCCTGGCTAAATCGAACTTCACCCGCGAACTCGGGCACAAGAAGGCGCAAGACCCCGGCAAGGGCGAACTGCGGGGCGGCGGGGCGGCACCCCTGCACGCGCCGCCGCCGAAGGAGCCGCGGAAGCCGGGCGGCCCGCCGCCCGGTGCCGACCCCGACCTGACCCCCGGCGGGTTCAGCCTGCCGAAGGTGGTGGAGCCGACCGAGGCGGGCGAGGCGGAGAAGGTGGCCAACGCGCTACTGGCCGCGACCGACGCCGAATGGCCGACCAAGTTGATCGAAGCCCGCGACACCAAAGGGGCGAAGTGGACCCGCGCGCTGGTGCTGTGCATTTCCAAGCTGGACGGCGACAAGCGGCACCAGGCCCGCGAGGCACTCGCCGAGCGGCTGGTGCGGATGACCCCGCGGTCGCTCCGCGAGATGATGAAGGACACCGAGATCGAACTGCGGCGGGCGGCCTGCCTTGCGTGCGGGATGCGCGACGAGGTGGCGCTCGCCCCGGCACTCGTCGAGCGGCTGACCGACCCGTCCGAGTACGTGGTGCGGGCGGCGCGGGCGGCGCTCAAGAGCCTGTCGAACAACACCGTCGATTTCGGCCCGGTGAACGCCGCCGACGAGGAGGCCCGCGGGCGGGCCGCCACCCAGTGGGCCGCGTGGGTCGAGCAGCAGAAGAAGTAGGTGCTGAAAGTGGAACCGCGACCGGCAGGGAGCGGGTGCCGACCACCTCTCACAGAAGTGGCCGGCACCCGCTCCCTGCCGGTCGCGGTTC
>JANNQE010000689.1:0-7362 GCA_031441625.1 Planctomycetia bacterium | reverse complement strand
TCCTCAGCAAAGTTTGGGTGCGAGCGTATGCAGCGTACCTACACGCTCAGCCACTCCCGAAAGAGGTGAGTTACCGACCGCGAGAAACCAAAACACCTGCAATTGCAGCGTAAACTCTGGGATCGGGGCAACGGCACCCGGTTACTTTTGCCAAAGGAGGTTCCTATTCAGCATACTATTGCGACCTGCACTTGGTCGTAGATTGGCTAAATGACGGATCGCAATCATGGGATTTCTACAGGCAGCATCGCCACAGAGTTGGAGGGGTTGTACGGAACCCAGATGTATACTTCTTGCCGGGCTTAACGTGGGCATACCTTACCCATCGGCTATGTTTGCAAGAGTTGCCCGCAGGCAGCATCATTAGTGTTCGCGGGAGCGGCATTTTTGCCGATCTGGATATATTACAGTCTTGGCTGGCATTGGGCAACTCATTGGCAGTGGATTCACTTATTAAGCTAAGCCTGGGTCGCTCCGGACATCCTCAATTTAACCCAGGCGATATTCAAATACTGCCATTCCCATCTATCAAAGATGAGGATCAACGGAAGATTGCCGCCATCGCGCTCCAGAATCTTGCAGAGATTAAGCGACTGCGTAGCGGGCATGAGACTTCTCGCTGCGCTGTTCTTCCTCAGGTATTTCAGGCATCAGGCGACAGCCTGAACGAGAGGATTCGCAGTGGTGAAACCTGCCAATCTAATGCGAATCTTGTTATCTCCAGCAATCAGTCAGTTCTCGATAATCTAGCCTACCGTCTATATGGCTTCTCGGAAGACGACATGGGTGCCATGTACCTTGTATCGACGGAGGAAGAACCTGACAATGAGGACACCAAGTCCGACGAGGACGGAAGACTCGATACTGATCCGTCTCCAAATAGCGTAAACCAAGGCGGAGAATTGGTGTCTTATGTGTTGGGATGCGCTTTCGGTCGATGGGACATTCGCCTTGCTATTGGTACTGTGTCGCATGCAAGCCTACCAGCACCATTTGCGCCCTTACCTGCGACTCCGCCAGGGATGCTTCAAACCGTAGACGGTCTGCCCGCTACTGAAGCTCCCTCCGGCTACCCGCTGCGTGTTCAGTGGGATGGAGTACTGGTCGATGATTTGGATCACGCGAATGACATCGTGAGGCGTGTCCGTGAAGTGATGGAACTTATCTGGAAGGACCGGGCGGACGCCATCGAGAAGGAGGCGTGCGAGATCCTGGGCGTCAAGGATCTGCGGGACTACTTCCGCAAGCCCGGCAAGGGCGGGTTCTGGGACGACCACATAGCCCGGTACTCGAAGAGCCGCCGCAAGGCACCGATCTACTGGCTGCTCCAGTCGTCCAAAAAAAGCTACGCGATCTGGCTGTACTGCCACCGCCTCGACAAGGACACGCTGTTCAAGGTGCTGGTCAACACCGTCGAGCCGAAGGTGAAGAACGCCGACCGCGAACTGACTGACCTGCGGACCCGGCGCACGACCGCCACGGGCAAGGACATCAAAGCCCTCGACCGGCAGATCGAGAAGCAGGACGCGCTGGTGTCCGAGCTCCGCGACTTCGAGGAGAAGCTACGGAAGGCGGCGGAACTGAACCTCGCCCCGGACCTGAATGACGGCGTGGTGTTGACCATCGCCCCGCTCCGCGAAGTGGTCCCGTGGAAAGAGGCGAAAGCGTATTGGGACGAACTCATGGCAGGCGAGTACGCCTGGTCGTCCATCGGCAAGCAACTCCGCGAGAAGGGGCTGGTGAAATGACCGTGCCCCCCGCCATGATCGATGACTTGATGCGCCGTTCCGAAGCCGTCGTCCGCTCCCTTACGGGCGACCCGGTGGTGGTCGGCTACGTCGAGGGGGATCGCCCTCTGCCGCGCCCGTTCGTGGGGACGGGCGAGATCAAGCTCGTCATCCTTGGGCAAGACCCGACCGTCGAGCAGGACGAGTCGCGGGATCTGGTCACGACGGTTCTCAACCTCGACCGTGGCGGCTCCCTCCGCACCTTCCTCAACGGGAAGGTTTGCAAGGGTTTGGGGCTGAAGTTGGAAGAGAACGTCTACGCCACGAACGTCTGCAAGAACTTCTTCACGGAGTCACCCAAGCGCGTGAAGGAGCCGAACTTGATCGCGGCGACCGCCTGCCACTGGCTCCCACTGCTCAACATGGAACTCGGCTGGTTCCCGCGCGCCACGGTCATCAGCCTGGGCGAGCCGGTGCTTTCGGCACTGGTCGAGTCCGGGTTCACCCAGGATGTGAAGGCGTATTGGGGCTATCGCCCCGACTGGCAGACGGCGGGGTTCGACCCGTTCCGGGCGGTCGAAGCGGGGGAGGCGAGCATGGGACGCCCGTTCTTCCCGTTCATCCACCAGTGGAGCCAAACACAGCCGTTCTACTCCACACGGATGGATGACTGCCTGGCGTTCATCCGCAGTCGAATGGCAGGAGGCGGCTCACCGTGACGACCGGCACCGTCTCCAACCATTTGGTCAGCCTCGTCGCCAAGCAGGTCGAGGACCACGGTCTGGTCGTGTGGTACGACCCGGACGGGCACTACGCGGACGTGGCAGCCACCCTCACGCTGCCGCTAACGACGGTCGCCCGGTACACGGACAGCTTCATCGCGCTGCGGCACGAAATCGACCCGCTGATGAACGGGACGGACGCCCCCCGGCTGGTGATCTACGTCCCACGGGAGCGGACCCGCTGCCACGGCGCGTTGGTCGAGTTCGAGTTCGCCGGGGTGACGATGCAGCCGGGGCAGCAGCCGCCGACCCGCAACACCCGGCTGTCGGTGGTCGCCCGGAACGCGCTCAAGGCGATCCTGGGGGACGAGTCGGCGTCCGGCATCGAGAAGCAGGTCGAGGCGGGCAAGCTGACCCTTGCGGACCTGAACTCGCTGGCGACGAAGGGGAAGGACATCGCCAAGGGGGTCGTGTCGCTGGTCTTCGGCACCGGCAACCCGCCGGATGTCGCCCTGGCGTTCCTCGCCTCCGACAAGCACGACGCCGAGATCGTCAAGAAGTCCGCCCCCGCCGAACTGCTGCGGCTGCTGGGGGACGCCTTCGGCGTGTCGTTCCCGGACGCCGAACCGCTCGCGGCGGCACGCGACCGCCTCGCCCGGCACGTCCTGGCGACCGACCTGCTCACGTCGCTGAGCGGACCCGCGCCGGGTACGCTGGGATCATTGCCGCACGCCGAGCTTCCAACTGAGCGGGACGCCTGCACCACGCTCGCCCGGACGTGGCGGCTGCGACGGGACGCCCGCGAGAGCTACGTCGTCGCCGCCCGTAAGGTCGAGCAGGATCTGAAACTGGCGCAGGTCGAGTTCGGGCTGGAGCAGATCGCCGGGGCGGAGACGTTCCTGGCGGTCGAACAGGCGTTGCTGGGTCGGGTCGAAGCGGCACTGTTGACAGGGGCGACGGCGGACCTGCTCGCCCGCGCCGAGGCAGGCACGTCCCGGTTCTGGGCGGAGGCGAACCCCGCCGTCCAGGCGCATTGGGCGTTGGTCGCGGTCGCCGCCCAGGTGCTGGTCGAAGCCGACCGGGTGGAGTTGGCACTGAAGACCGCTCCCCCGGCGGCGGTCGAACTGGTCGCGGCGTACACGGCGGGTGAGACGCCGTGGTGCCTGCTCGACACCTACCACCGGCGGATGGAGAAGCGGTGGTTCGAGTTCGAGACGGACGGGGACCGTCACCAGACCCTAGAGCGGCTGTTCCGCCGGGCGCGGCAGCGGTACATGCAGGTCGGGTCGGCGGTGGCGGAACTGTTCGTCACCCGATACCGCGCCGCCAAACTGCCGCTCGCCAAGGTGACGCGGCAGACGGACATCTTCGAGCAGCGGGTCAAGCCGCTGCTGGGTGAGGGCAAGGTGGCCTACGTCTGGGTGGACGCCCTGCGGTTCGAGATGGCGCGGGAGTTGTGCCACGCGCTCGCCGCCGACTTCGACGTGGACCTCCAGCCGGGGGTCGCCACCGTGCCGACGATCACGGAAATCGGGATGGCGTCCCTGCTGCCGCACGCCGGGCAGCCGCCGAGGGTGGTGTCCGTGGGCAACGGGAAGTTGGCGGTCGAGATCAACGGCACCGTGGTGAAGGACCGGAAGGACCGGGTGAACTTCCTGAAGGCGAACGCCGGGGTGAAGGTGTTCGACGCGAAGCTGGACGACCTGCTGCCGAAGCCGCAGAAGCGGGTCCGCGACGGGATCACCGACGCCGCGCTGGTGCTGGTCACGTCCCAGGAGATTGACGAACTCGGTGAGCAGGACAGCGGGCAGGCGCGGCAGCACATGGACGGCGTGCTGGGCGACCTGCGGCGGGGGCTGAAGGTGCTGGCGGACCTGGGCGTGCGGCACGTCGTCCTCGCCGCCGACCACGGGCACCTGTTTGGGGACGAGTTGGGCGAGGACATGCTGATCGACGCCCCCGGCGGGGACACGGCGGACCTGCACCGCCGCGTGTGGGTGGGGCGCGGCGGGACGGCGGACCCGGCGGTCCTGCGGGTGGCACTCGCCGCGCTGGGGGTCGAGAGCGACATGGACCTCGCCACGCCGCTGCGGTTCGCGTGCTTCCGGTGCAAGGGCGGGGCGCGGTCCTACTTCCACGGCGGGTTGTCGCCCCAGGAACTGCTCATCCCGGTCGCAACCTTGACGGCGAAAGCCGTCTCGACGGCGGGCGGCGGGAGCATCGCCTGGAAGCTACTCCCCGGCAGTAAGAAAATCAGCACCCGGTTCTTCTCGGTGCAGGTGGGCGGGACGGCGGTCGGATTCCTCGACATCGACCCGCCGAAGGTGCGGGTGGAGATCCGGGCGAAGGGGAAGAGCGTGTCCGTGCCGGTGAGCGCGTCCTACGGGTATGAGGATGCCACCGGCGACGTGCAACTCCAGCCGTCAGCGACCGACGCCAGGAGCGTGACGCCGAACACCGTGACCCTGATGATCCCCGACGAACCGGCGCAGAAGACTGTCGCCGTGGTCCTGCTCGACGCGACCACCGGGGCGGAACTCGCCGCGATCAAAGAGGTCGAGGTCGCCTTCTCCATGTGAGGTTCACCATGCCCGAACTCGACCGCAAAACGACCTCCGTGTTCGCCGGGAAGGTGGTCCGCAAGGATCTCGTCCGCAAGGTGAAGGTGGGCGCGAACGTGCCCGTCTTCGTGTTGGAATACCTGCTCGGCAAATACTGCGCGACCGACGACGCCGCCGCCATCGAAGCCGGGATGCGGGTGGTGAACTCGACGCTGAGCGAGAACGTCGTCCGCCCCGACGAGGCGAACAAGGTACAGGCGAGGGTGAAGGAGAAGGGGAAGCAGACGCTCATCGACAAGGTGAAGGTCCGCTACCTGTCCGAGGACGACAAGTATTGGGCGGAGTTCGTGAACTTCGGGCACAAGAACGTCCACATCCCCGAACAGTACGTCCGCGAGTACGACCGCCTGCTGATGGGCGGCATCTGGGCGCAGGTCGAGGTCCGGCACCAGTACGACGAGGAGGCGGCGGGGAAGCGCAGCCCGTTCTGGATCGAGTCGCTGAAGCCGATCCAGTTGGCGAACTTCGACCTCGAAGAGTACCGGGAGTGCCGTCGCCAGTTCACCACCGACGAGTGGATCGACCTGCTCATCCGCAGCGTCGGCATGGAGCCGTCCTACTTCACCCGCCGGTTGAAGCTGCTGTTCCTGACCCGGCTGATCCCGCTGTGCGAGGCGAATTACAACCTTGTCGAGTTGGGTCCGCGCGGCACCGGGAAGAGCTACGCCTATCAGGAGCTTTCGCCCTACGCCATCCTGATGACGGGACCGACGACGGTCGCCAACCTGTTTTACAACATGTCCACCGGGCGGATGGGGCTGGTCGGGCTGTGGGACGCGGTGGCGTTCGATGAGGTTGCGGACCTCCAGAAGATGCCGAAGGAGGTCATCACCACCCTCAAGACGTACTGCGAGTCGGGGAGCTTCGCCCGTGGCAAGGACTCCCTCTCCGGGATCGCGTCCATCGCGCTGTTCGGCAACACGAACCAGCCGGTCGAGGTCATGGTCCGGTCGTCGCACCTGTTCATGCCCATGCCGGACGTGATCCGCGAGGACATGGCGTTCATCGACCGCCTGCACTACTACGTCCCCGGCTGGGAAATCCCGAAGATGCGGGTCGAGTTCTTCACGGACCACTACGGGTTCGTGGTGGACTACCTGGCGGAAGCCCTGCGGGATCTGCGGCGGCACAACTACACCGAGATGATCGACCGCCACTTCGCCCTCGGCTCGCACCTGAACGCCCGCGACGTGAAGGCGGTGCGGAAGACCGTCTCCGGGCTGGTCAAGCTGATCTACCCGCACGGCGAGGTCGCCAAGGAGGAGATGTCCGAACTGGTGGAGTTGGCGTTGGAGGGACGCCGCCGGGTGAAGGAGCAACTGAAGAAGATGGGGTCGTTCGAGTACCACCACACCAGCTTCTCCTACCTCGACGCCGAGACGCGGGAGGAGAAGTTCGTGGGGGTGCCCGAACAGGGCGGGCGGGACATGATCGCCGCCGACCCGCTCGCCCCCGGCTCGGTGTACACCGCGTCCGTGGACGACCAGGGGAAGGTCGGGCTGTACCGGCTCGAAGTGGGCTGCTCGCCGGGCACGGGCAAGTTGAAGATCGCGGGCGGCATCGAGGGGGTGATGAAGGAGTCGATCCAGCGCGCCTTCGCGTACCTCCAGGGGCAGAAGGTGAAGTTGGGCGTCGGGCAACTGATCGACACGACGGACTTCCACGTCGAAGCCATCGACCTGCTCGCCAACCACGTCCCGTGCGAGGCGGGGATCGCCCTGGTGGTGGCGATCTACTCGGCGGTGAAGCGGCACTCGGCGTTGGCGGGGCTGATCGTGTTGGGCGACACCACCATCCAGGGCAACATCAAGCCGGTGCGGTCGCTGACCGAGCCGTTGCAGGTCGGGATGGACAACGGGGCGAGGAAGGCGTTGATCCCGCTGGAGAACAAGCGCAACTTCCTCGAAGTGTCCGGCGACATCATGGAGAAGGTGGACCCGATCTTCTACAGCGACCCGACGACCGCCGCCATGAAGTCGTTGGGCATGAACTGATACTGTTGTTAAACCTGTGCCGACCGAACCGGCACGGGCGAGAGCAACTCCCAATCCTCCTCGCGGAAGTCCAAGAATAGGGTCGCCGGTTCGAGCGTCCCTCGCATTTTGCACAACGCGAACGTGCGGACGAATCGCGGCTCAAAAGGCGGACCCTGCGGGTGCAATCGCCCTGATCCTGCGAACTCCAGCATGATTCCGGTGTTGGCGTGGTGAACGGTGCATGAACTTGGGCGTTGGCGCACAGGACTTGTCGCTGGACGCGGATTTCCGCAAACCCGTGGTACACCCGCCGCCC
>JANNQE010000688.1:0-4807 GCA_031441625.1 Planctomycetia bacterium | reverse complement strand
GCTGTTGGTCCCACCCGGTCACTCCGTTCCCGGTTCCACGACCCCGCCCCGCGGAGCGTGGCGGCGACTTTCACTTGATCGGCGGCAACGGTTGCAGGGCTGGGAAGGGCGTGTTCGGCGCGGCCGGCGGCGACTCCGCCGGAGTCCGCTTCGGCGGCAGGGTGAGCGACCCGTTCGGCACGAACGTGCCGCCCGTCGGTTCGCCCGGCTTGGGCGGGGCCACCGTCTGCGGCAGCGTGGCCGGCATGCTCGACCCGGTGCCGTCCCGCGTGTTGTTCCAGTCGGTCCACTGCTTCGTCTGCCCGGTGGCCGGCACGCCCGGCGGGGGCATGAGCACCGGCGGGGTCAGGGCCGGCGGCACCGACCCGCCCGGCCCCACCGCCGGCGCGCCCTGGTTCACCCGGTCGGACATGTCGGACAGCGGGGCGAACTCGAACCCGCTCAGCCCGCCGCCGGTGCCGGTGGCGTCGGCCGGGTGCTCGCGGAGCTTCAGCCCCACCTGCCGCTCGCGGAAGTGGTCGGCCGCCTTCTTCTGCACGAACGACGGGAGCGGCCCGTCGGCCACGCTGATGTTGTTGTACCGCTGGATGGTGCCCTTCGCGTACTCGATGCGGGCGAGGGAGGCGTTGTAGTCGGCAACCGCCCGGAACTCGGCGGCGATGGCGTTCGCCAGGTCCTGCTGGGCCTGCGTCAGTTGCAGGTACTGCCCGCTGCCGGTGAACTGCCCGGCCTCGATCCGCGTGTTGATCAGGTCGACCCGCTTCTTGGCCGACTCGCGGACCTTCCGCTGCGCCTGGATGGTCTGGTACGCCTGATACCCCCTCCGCTCCTCCTGGGTCAAGACTTCCAGCAACTTCCGCTCGACGTCGCTCAGCGTGTACCACGACTTCCACAGGTTCAGTTGCGCTTGGCGGACGAGGGCGTTGGCGTCGCGGAAACCGAGGGGCATGTCCAGGCGGAGGCCGAACTGCCAACTGTTGAACTGGTTGTTCCCCAGGCTGCTGAGCGCGCTCGGCCGGCCGTCCACCTCGCCGCCGGCCAGCCGCCCGCCCAGCCCGTTCACGTCGTAGCTGCTGAAGAACCGCAGGTCGGGCATCCGCGAGTACCGCTGGGCGCGGAGGTTGAGCTGCTGAACCTTCAGATCCTGCCTGGCGAGCAGCACCTCGGGGCGGTTCTGCAACCCCTCCTCGTAGGCGGCGCGGAAGTCGATCCGCACGGGCGTCTCGGTCGGCACGTCGGCCGGGGCGAACACGGTGCCGTCGTCCGACCTCATGCCGAGCAGCCCGCGGAACGCGCGGTCGGCCTCCAGCACCTGCCCGCGGGCCTCGATCACCTGCGCGTAGAACGTCCAGTACTGCTGCTCCAGTTGCGGCCCCAGTTGCGGCTCCTCGATCCCCGTTTGCACCCGCGGCTTGTTGAACTCGAGCGCCCGGAACGCCGCCTTCAGGCCGTCCTCGCGGGCGGCCAGGTTGCGGTAGGTGGCGTACAGGTTCCAGTACGCGATCTCCACGTTCACCAGCATGTCGTTCAGCCGCTGGTTGAACTGTTCGCGGGCCTGATCCACCCGCACGCGGCTGATGAGGATGCCCTCGTTGCCCGAGCCGGTGGCGCGGAACCCCTGGACGAGCAGGCTGCCGGGGTGGTTGGGCAGAAGCTGGTTGGCTTCGATGCCGAACCCCTGGAGGAGCGGCTGCTCGAACACGAACTGCACCCGCGGGGTGTACGAACTGGTGAGGGTGACGAACCCGGTGTTCGCCGGCGGCGGGTCGGACAGCTTCTGGTAGTTCAGGCTGGTGGTGATGCCGGCCACGCCGCCGGTGGGCAGCGGCTTGGCCAGGGTGCTGCTGAACGCGGCCGAGTCGCCGTTGCTGAAGCTCTGTTGCAGGTTGAGCGTCGCCTGGTCCTGCTTGCTCCAGCTCATGCTGGTGATCCAGCGGGCGTCGAACTTGCTCGTGGTGCGCTCCAGCTCGGCTTCCACCAGGGCTGGCTCCAGGACGAACGCCTTGATGGTGTCCGACTGCTGGTTCCTCCCGTTAATCCCGAGGGCCGCCGTGCTGTCCTGCCCCGTGAGCCCCTGCCCGCCGGTGTTCCCCTTCTCCACCGCAATGGCCAATGCCTCTTTGAGCGAGATGAGCCGCGGCTGCCGCTTCAGGTCGAGCACGTTCGCCGGCGTCGTCCCCACCTGGGCGGACGCCGGGAAGATCGGCTCGTGCGGTTGCTCCTCGATCCGCGCCGGGATGTCCGGCCGCACCAGTAGCGGCGAGTCGGCCGGTTCGGTGAACAACTGGTGCTTGCACCCGACGCCAGACCCGGCGAGCACAATCAGCCCGCCGGCCACGAGTCGAGCCGTCCACCGTTTCATCGTCCGCGTCATGGTCGCCCCCGCCGCGTGCCGACCGACCGGGTGTCCCCTCACACCCCGCCGAGTCGGGCGTTCGTCGTCTGGTATCGGCGGGATGTGTCAGCGAATCCAGCGATTCCGCCGGTTGTGCGGGATGGACTGGCGAACTACCGCACAGACCGCCGGTCGGGTTGGGGATTTGCTCAAGTGGCGGGGGGTAGGGCGGGGGGTTGGTAACGTGGGGAAACCGGCACGACGGGCTTCCCGAGCAGCCGCTTCAGCGGGATCAGCTCGCCCACGTCGTTCCCTTCGACCTTGTGCCCGACGAATTGCAACAGGTAGCCGACCACGAACGCGCCGACGCCGAAGTACCACGGGGCGAAGGGCAGCGAAAGCAGGCCGGCGAAGGTGAGCGGGATGCCGACCATGTGCAGCCAGAAGGAAACGGGGTGCTGGTGCCGTTCCAGCCAGTTGCGGCGGGCGCGGGCGGCGAAGCGGAGCAGCTTGCGGGCGAGCGGGAAGGACTCGCGGCGGGGGGTGTCGCTCATGGGCGAAAGGGTAGCCCGACCGACCCAGGTTGACTAGAGGGCGGGTAGCGTGTGCGGTGTGGCACTCGTACATTGTGGGGGGTGGTCTGCCGACCGACCGCTCGCGGAGCGAGCGGGACACTTTCCGGACACGTCATGCGCTCCTGGCTGAAGTCTGAAGACTCGTGGGCGGTCGTCACCGGCCTGCTGGTCGTGCTGCTCGGCCTGCTCCCGCTCGCGGGCGTCAACGCCCTCGGGTGGGTGCCCAGACCGGCCAAGGACGGGTGGATCGAACCCCTCTCGTCGGTCGGGCCGGTGACCGAAAACTTCGTCCCCGGCTGGCTGAGCGTCCTGCTGCTGTTCGTCGCCCTGCTCGGCTTCCTCTGCCTGGGTGCGTGGCGGATGGGGCACAGCGTGAAGCGGTTCGCCGTCGGGTTCAGCGTGCTGTTCGCGGTCGGGTACGGGTGCTGGGTGCTGGGGCACTACGGCTACCTGGCGGCCACGCCGGACAAGCTCGCGGTCACACCCGACGACCTGATCGCCAAGCCGGGCAAACCTGCCAAACTCGACATCAAGTGGTGTCTCGGCCTCACCAGTGAGTGCGGCTACCTGCTCGCCCTCGGATGCGGGCTGCTCGTCGGCAACGTCTTCCCGAAGGTCGGCGAGTGGTTGCGGGAGTCGGCCCGCACCGAGTGGTACATCAAGACCGCCATCGTCATCGTCGGCGCGTCGCTCGGGCTGAAGGCGGCGGAGGAGTCGGGGCGGGCGGCGACGGTCATGTTCCGCGGGCTGGCGGCCATCATCGAGGCGTACCTCATCTACTGGGCGGTGGTCTACTTCCTCGCCCGCAAGGTGTTCGGGTTCAGCCGCGAGTGGGCCGCCCCGCTCGCCAGCGGGATCAGCATTTGCGGGGTGAGTGCGGCCATCACCACCGGGGCGGCGGTGCGTGCCCGGCCGGTGGTGCCGATCATGGTGAGCAGCCTGGTGGTGCTGTTCAGCGTGGTCGAACTGGTGCTGCTGCCGATCGGTGCCCGGCTGTTCTTGAAAGACGAACCGATGGTGGCGGCGGCGTGGATGGGCTTGGCGGTGAAGACCGACGGCGCGGCCATCAGCAGCGGGGCGATCACCGAGAGCATGATGTACGCCGACGCGAAGGCGGACGGCATCGAGTACGAACCGGGCTGGATGCAACTGACGACCACCACGGTGAAGGTGTTCATCGACCTGTTCATCGGCGTGTGGGCGGTGGTGCTGGCGGTGGTGTGGGCCTACGGCATCGACCGCCAGCCGGGCCGGGGCGTGCCGTTCCGCGACATCTGGGGCCGCTTCCCGAAGTTCGTGTTCGGGTACGTCCTCACGTTCGCGGCGCTGCTGACTCTGGGGTTACAGTTCTACCCGCCGCTCCAGCAGGCGAAGGAGACGGTGAAGGCGGCGAAGGCGGCCAAGCAACCCGTCACTCAGGAAATGAAGGACGCCGTGAAGGCGGCGGAAGAGTCGGTGAAGCCGGTGAAAGAGGGCATGGAGCAGGCCGACCAACTGCGGCGGGTGTTCTTCGTGCTCACGTTCTTCGCCATCGGCATGGGGGCGAACCTGCGGCGGCTGTGGGCGGAAGGGCTGGGCAAGCTGGCGCTCGTGTACGCGGTCAGCCTGTTCGGGTTCGTCATCTGGTTCGGGCTGCTCGTGTCGTGGCTGTTCTTCCACGGGGTGAAGCCGCCAACTGTCGGGGGGAACTGACATGCCGGACGACAAACAGACCGCCGAAGAACTGGCGAAGCAAACGGCGGAGCCGCTGCTCCCGGCCGAGAAGTGGCTCATCATTGGCAGCATCACGCTCGGGCTGGTGCTGCTCGGCCTGCTCCTGTGGCTGACCGGTGCGGTGTGATACCAAGTTGCGGTGATGTCTTGCTGTAGCCGGCCTCTGTGAGGCCGGTCGGACCGG
>JANNQE010000687.1:0-1849 GCA_031441625.1 Planctomycetia bacterium | reverse complement strand
CCCCTGGTCGGTCATCATCGCCACCGCACGGAGCTTGAACTCCGGCGGGTACTGGCCACGCACTTTGGTCATCGGTGGGTCTCCTGGTCAGTTGAGGATACACCGCTTTCCCACTGTCCACGATCCCTGGGGAGCTTCACTGCTCGCTCCGCGAGCGGGTTCGGAAGGCCGCTCGCGGAGCGAGCAGAGCACTTCAAGAACCGGCGGACTCACGTCCCGCCGTTCGCCGGGAAGGGTCACGCCAAGATGTCTTTCACCACCACGCCGTGGACGTCGGTCAGGCGGAAGTCGCGGCCGCTGTAGCGGTACGTCAGCTTCTCGTGGTCGAGGCCCATCAGGTGCAGGATCGTCGCGTGCAGGTCGTGCACGTGGACCTTCTTCTCGACGGCCGCACACCCGAACTCGTCCGTCTCGCCGTAGGCCATGCCGCCCTTGATGCCGCCGCCGGCCATCCACACGGTGAACCCCTTGCTGTTGTGGTCGCGGCCGTTCTGCCCCTCGCTCGTCGGCGTGCGGCCGAACTCGCCGCCCCACAGAACCAGCGTCTCGTCGAGCAGCCCCTTGTCCTTCAAATCCCGCAGCAGCGCCGCGGCGGCCTTGTCGGTGTCCTTCGCCTTCGTGCGGTGGCCCTTCTCGCACTCGCTGTGGTCGTCCCACGGCTGCCCGCCGCCGTAGAACACTTGCACCATCCGCACCCCACGTTCGACCAGCCGGCGGGCGGTCAGGCAGGCGTCGCCGAAGTAGCTCTTGCCGTAGTGGTCGCGGAGCTTGGCGGGTTCTTTGCTCAGGTCGAAGGCGTCGGTCGCTTCGGTTTGCATTCGGTAGGCGATTTCGAGCGACTGGATGCGGGCGTCGAGCTGGTCGTCGTTCGCCCGCTTCTCCTTGTGCAGCCCGTTCAGTTGGTTCAGCAGATCCAACTGCTCCCGCTGGGTGGTGCTGCCCACTTCGGTGTTGCGGATGTGCTCGATCACCTTCTTCGGGTCGAGGTTCTGGATGTGGCAGCCCTGGTACACGCCGGGCAGGAAGCTGTTGTTCCACAGGGCCGGGCCGACGACCGGCTTGCCGGGGCACAGCACCACAAAGCCGGGCAGGTTCTGGTTCTCGGTGCCCAGGCCGTAGGTGAGCCACGACCCCATGCTCGGCCGGGTGGCCTGCGTGTTCCCGCAGGTCATCAGCAGCAGGCCGGGTTCGTGGTTCGGGATGTTCGTGTGCATACTGCGGATGACGCAGATGTCGTCGATGCAGCTACCCACCTCGGGGAACAGCTCGCTCACGTCGATGCCGGACTTGCCATACTTCTTGAACGTGAACGGCGACTTCATCAGCGAGCCTTTCGCCCGGCCCGTCTTCAGGTCCATCTTCTCGCCGTGTCGCTTGGTCAGTTCCGGCTTCGGGTCGAACGTGTCCACCTGCGACGGGCCGCCGTTCATGAACAGGTGGATGACGTGCTTCGCCTTGGCCGGGAAGTGAACGACCTTCGGCGCGAGCGGGTTGGCCGGGGCGGTAGTGGGTGCGGCGGCGGACCGCTCGGCGAGCGCCGCGAGGCCGAGCAGGCCGAGGCCGGTGCCCGTCCGGGCGAGCATCGAGCGGCGGGAAACGAACGGTGTCATGTTAAGCCGGCCCCTTCGGGGCGGAGGTTGTTGGTCTTGTGATTCCCCAGGGCTTCCGCCCTGGGCTGTGAACGTCGGCCGCTTCGCGGCGGGGTGGCTGGTCTGTCTTGCGTCCCTAAGGGACCGCCGTGCATAGCCCTGGGCGGAAGCCCTGGGTCAGTCGGGTGAAGCAAGACCACGCCCCGAAGGGGCCGGCGTCAGTCCCACACGTACCGCTCGTCGTACTCCACACCGTACCG
>JANNQE010000686.1:0-1711 GCA_031441625.1 Planctomycetia bacterium | reverse complement strand
GGCGATGTGGTGGTGGCCAACAACGGGTTGAGCCGGATCGTCGGCATCGGCCGCGTGACGAGTGACTACATCCCGCCGACTGATCAGCAGAACCCGAGCCCCGTCGAGAAGTACAAGCACGCCCGGAGGGTCGACTGGCGGGTGACACGAGAGTTCGAGTTGTCCCAGGAGTTGTTCACCCAGTCGACGGTCACCCGCATCAAGTCCACAGTGTGGGACCAAATCCGGGCGGAGTACCAGGCGAAGTATCCCGACCTGAAGCCGGTGTTCGATCAACTGACCGGCGGCCAACCCACGCCCGTCGTGCCCTCCGTTTCGTCCACCGTGAAGAAACTCCTCGCAGCGACGGGGCGGACGCGGAACGTGGTGCTGTGCGGGCCGCCCGGAACCGGCAAGACGTGGGCGGTGCAGCAGTTCGCCAAGCGGTTCGACCCCGCCCGCGTGCGGTTCGTCACCTTCCACCAGTCCTACGCGTACGAGGAGTTCGTCGAGGGCCTGCGGCCGGTGGTGGTGGACAAGCAACTCCAGTACGCCGTCCTGCCGGGGGTGTTCCGCGAGGCGTGTGAGCAGGCCGGCGACGACCCCGATCACGACCACCTGCTGGTGATCGACGAGATGAACCGGGCGAACGTGGCGAAGGTGTTCGGCGAGCTCATCACCCTCATCGAGGACGACAAGCGGGCGGGAGCGAAACACGCCCTGAGCGTCACCCTGCCGTACTCCCGCACCCAGTTCGCGGTGCCGGCGAACCTGTACATCCTGGGGACGATGAACACGGCCGACCGCTCGATCGCCCTGCTGGACCACGCCCTGCGGCGGCGGTTCGTGTTCGTCGAGGTGCCGCCCGAGCCGGACCTGTTGGGCACCGTGGGCGGGGTGGACCTGGCCGCCGTGCTGCGGGGGTTGAACAAGCGGGTGACGAAGCACCTGGACCGCGACCACCGGGTCGGGCACAGCTACCTGCACGGCCTCGCGGACACGGGCGAGTTGCACTTCGCCTGGTACAACCGCATCGTCCCCCTGCTGAGGGAGTACCTGCACGGCGAACCGGGCCGACTCCGGGACATACTCGGCGGGGCGTTCGTGACCGCGGCGGGCGATGCGGACGAGGACGCGGTTGAGGTGCCGGAGTTGGGGGAGAAGGAGTTCCTCGCCGCCCTCCAGCAACTGGCGGGGGGGTGAGAGTTGGCCGGCCGGGCTGACACCCCGGCCTCTCCGCGTCCACGGAGCGGACCGGCCATGCCGTGGTCGGGTCGTAAGGCCGGCGGGGCCGATCCGGAGGGTGGGTCTCGTCCGCTGACCCTGGCAACCGGGGCGGCGGGTCGCACAATTCCTGCGGGCAACCCCGGCCGAACCCCCGACGGCCGACACCCGCGGGGCCGGGTTATGGCGGACGCCGACGATCCCCTCGGCGGGCGACCCGCCTACCTGCCCAACACCTTCCTCCCCCGCGGCGGGTACGACTTCCTGCGGGCGATCGCCCGGTGCGTGCCGAAGGTGCTGGACCACTTGTACGAGACGGTGTACCGGCCCCACGCGAGCACGCTGCCCGCGAAGTTCGACTACACGCTGTGAAGTTCCCCAGGGATCGTGGACAGTGGGAAAGCGGTGTATCCTCAACTGACCCGGAGACCCACCGATGACCAAAGTGCGTGGCCAGTACCCGCCGGAGTTCAAGCTCCGCGCGGTGGCGATGATGACCGACCAGGGG
>JANNQE010000685.1:0-5265 GCA_031441625.1 Planctomycetia bacterium | reverse complement strand
TGCCGCAGTGCAGTTCCCCTGTCGGACGGATGCACGAGAACGTGTGTTCCAGTGGCATCCCGACCCCGCGCTTCAACACATCCACCTTGTGCAACCCGCTCTCGGCGAGAGCGGGCCACCCTAACCGAATCCGAACCCGCTCTTGGCGAGAGCGGGCCACCCTAAAAATCGCCTCACACCCCCACCGCGACGCGGCCGGCCTTCTCCTTCGTGCGGCTCTCCATGTTCTCGCTCAGCTTCGGGTGCGGCACCACGAACGACCCGGCCGCCAGGTAGTCGATGTTGCCGAGCAGGAACGCCCGCACGGCGTCTTCCGGCGAGCAGATGATCGGCTCCTCGTGCATGTTGAAGCTGGTGTTGATGACCGACGGGATGCCGCTGCGGGCCTCGTACGCCTTGATGATGCGGTGGAAGCTCTTGTTCGTTTTCTCGCTCACCAACTGCGGGCGGGCGGTGCCGTCTACGTGGACCGCCGCCGGGCACATCCGCTTCATGTCGTCGGTGCAGTCGAACGTGACGGTCATGAACTCGGCCGCCTTCTCGCACCCGCTCAGGTTCTTGAACAGACGCGGGCCGGCCTCCATCAGCGCGGCCGGGGCGAACGGCATGAACTCGGTGCGGCCGAGTTGCTGGTTCAGCCACTGGTTCACTTCGGGTTCTTTCGCCGGGTAGAGCACGCTGCGGTTGCCCAGCGCCCGCGGGCCGTACTCCATTCGCCCGTTGAACCGGCCGACGATGCTGTCGTTCGCCAGCAGGTCGCCGACCTTGTCCTCGGCGTCGTCGTACCGCTCGTACCGCAGGTCGGCCGCGTCGAGCGCCCGCTTGATGTCGGCGTCGGAGTAGTCGGGACCGTAGTACACGTTCTCCAGCGGGCCGCGCTGCACCTTGCCGTGCCCGAAGGCCAGCATCGCCGCCCCGGTGCCGCAGCCGCCGTCGCCCATGTTCGGGTAGATGAAGATGCCGCTCACGCCGGGGATCTCGCGGACCCGCTGGTTCAGCTTCACGTTCGCGTTCACCCCGCCGGACATGACGATGTTCGTCAGCCCGGTCTTCTGCACCCAGAAGCTCACCACCCGGCGGGCGACCTCTTCGAGCACGTACTGGTAGGCGGCGGCCACGTCGCGTTTGGCGAAGTTCTCGGCCAGGGCGCGGGTGAAGTAGTGGTTCAACCCGTTGCGGATGCGGAGGTCGCCGTCGGTCGTGTCGAAGCGGGCGAGCAGCACGTCGGCAAGGTGCTTCGGATTCCCGTAAGCCGCGAGGCCGACGATCTTGCCCTCGTGCCGGCTCGGCTTGAACCCCAGCCCGCTCGTCACGTGCTCGTAGAAGATGCCGAGCGAGTTCGGGAACGGGAACTTGACGAGCGGCTTGAGGCCGTCCGGCCCGGCGGCGTAGATGCCCCCGCAGTTGCCGGAGCCGTACCCGTCGAACGTGACCACCAGGGCGGTGTCGTACTCGCTGGCGTAGAAGGCGTTGGCCGCGTGCGTGTCGTGGTGGTTGAATCGCTTCAGCTTGCCGGCCAGCCCGTTGCGCTGAAGGCCCGCCGTCAGTTCATCCGACCACTTGCGGTGTTCGGCGACGGCGGTGTCGGCCCACTGCTTGAACAGCATCTTGTGGGCCTGGTTGTCCACCCACGTGTTGCCGGCGGTGTAATCGTTCACCGTCTTCTTCAGCCACCCCTTCTTCGGCATGAACTCGGCGGCGTCGGTGTCGAGGCCTGGGATGCGAACCGTGCGGTCGAGCTTGTACCCCGACTTCAGCGCGGCCTTGTACGCGGCGGCGGACGCAGCGCTCGCGTCTTTGCCGAACCGCTTGGCGTCTTCCGCCACCGCACCGGCGATCAGCCGGGCCTCTTCATCCCAGTCGAAGAAGGCATACGCCACGCTGTCGATGCTCTCGGCAGTCCAGCCGGTCCGCTCGAACCCCATCATCAGTGCGCGGTCGGGGAACCCGCTCTGCAACTTGACGCGGCTGAGCCGCTCCTCGCCGCAGGCGAACACCACCCGCCCGTCTTCCATGAAGGAGACGGTGGAGTCTTTGTCGAGCGGGCTGATGCCGAGAACACGCATGGGGAGAAGGCCTCGATGGTAGCCCGACGCGGCAGCGAGGGGCGAACCGCTGTCGGGTTACGGATGCTCAGAAAACGTGAGCCGGTCGGACCACCCACAGGCCGAAGGCCTGACAGTGTTCAGCCCAGGGCAACGCCCTGGGTGGGCGAATCCAACCACACCGCAGGCTGAAGGCCTGCGAGTTCTACTCCCACCCCTTTGGGGTGGTGGGTTGAGCGTTACGTGTTCCCAGGGCGTTGCCCTGGGCTGAACACTGTCAGGCCTTCGGCCTGTTGGCTGGCTTCCACCTCCAACTCGTTCGCCGTCCGTGTCACGGTCGCCGGCCGCCAGCCGGCTGCTGTCGCCGCGGTCAAGCATTGTTCGGTGCGAGTCAACAGGCGGTCCACGTCGGCTTGCGTCGGGCAGTACGGGCTGCCGCCGGGCAACAGACTCGAACTGTGCAGTGTGAAGCAGGCGAACGGCAGCCCCTCGGCCGCCACCACCGGCACGAACGCGGCCGGGTTCGGGTACGCCGGGTTCTCCAGGTTCAGCCACGCCTTCCGAACGACTCCCATGCGGTCCAGGATGCCCACCGCCCGCAGCGGCTTCCACAGTCCTTGCGCCGCCGCGGTCATCACGCCGTGCCACTTGGCGAACGGCCGGCGGGTGTACCCGAACGTGAGCGGCAGTTCCCACACCGCCCCGGCGGGCGTGACGCGACGGACCGGCTGCGGGGTGCGGGCGCGGAAGTCCGGCGCGCCCTCGTCCGCCCAGGTGGTGAACGGTAGCACGGAAGCGTCGGCGAGGACGCCGCGATTCCGCAGGTGGGTCTGAATTTCAGGTGAGGTCGAATATCGCCCGCCGCGGAAACTGGTGGGCGTCAGCCCGGCCGCCGCGAACGCCGCGAGCGTGGCGTCGAGCTTCGCCTTCGCCACGTCCCACGGCAGGTTGTGAAGGAAGCTGTCTCGCGTCGGCACGCTCGGCGCATTCGCCAGTGGGGGCGTGTTCCACGGGTGGATGTGCAGGCCGATCTCGACGTTCGGCCGGGTGGCCAGGTGCTGAATCACCTTCGTGGCCGCGGGGTCGCTCAGCACCGCGTGGTTGACGAAGTACACCACCGCTGTCGAATGCTTTTCACAGGTCGCCTGGAACGCGGGCAGGCGGGCGATGTTCGACACTGGCGGCGGGCAGGTCGGGTAGCCGCTCGCCCAGTCCCACTCCTCTTCGGTGTCCACTGTGACGCAGTAGCGGGTGGCGGTCATGATGCGGGCGCGGGTGAGTGGGCAGCGGGTTGTTATAGGACGGCGGGCGGGGCGTGCTCGTGTGGCGCCGGGGGGTGAGGTCTTGCTGTACCCATTCCCCCCGTCGTAGTGGTTGTGCCGCCGGCTTCGCGCGTGCGTGTCGCGCCCGGCGGGATTGGTTGCACCTCTCCCCACCCTCCCCAGCCGATACAGATTCGCCCCGACCGCGCAGGCGCTGCCCGCCCCGCCGCGCATAGATGAGGTGCCGCTCACGTCGGAGTCGATTGTGCCCGTCCGCACCGCTGAGCCTACACCCGTTGCCCCGCCCGCCGCCCGGTTCGAAGCCGCCCTCATCCGGCGGATCGGGTCGCAGCGGTTCCACATGTGGTTCGGGGCGAACTTGGTGCAGGTGGTGCCGGCCGGCCGGCAACTGCTGATCGCGGTGGCGAGCGAGTCGCACCAGGGGTGGCTGGAGCAGACGTTCGGGAAGGCGGTGCGGGAGGCGGCGGCCGAACTGGGTGACGTGGCGGTGCGGTTCGTCGTCGATGCCGACCTGTTCGCGGAGGAAGCTGGCAAGCCGGCTCCCGTCATCAGCACCCCCGAGCCGCCGCGGGTCGAGGCGAAGCCTGGCGCGAAGCGCGAACCGCTGCCGCCCGAACCGCACTTCCCCAAGACCACCCGCACACTATTCGGCGACGAACCCGCACCCCCGCCGTCGCCCCGCGCCGCCCGCAAGCCGAAGGGGGCCGACCAAACCCCAGGTCGGCGGTGGAAGGGCTTGTCCGACTTCGTCGTCGGCGCGAGCAACCGCGTGGCCCACGCCTCCGCCCTGAGCGTGGTGGACGAACCGGGCGACGCGGCCAACCCGCTCGTGCTGCACGGCCCCGTGGGCGTCGGCAAGACGCACCTGCTCGAAGGCATCTACGCCGGCCTGCGGAAGAAGTGGCCCGACCTGCGGCCGGTGTACATCACCGCCGAGGAGTTCACCACCCGGTTCGTGCAGGCGTGCCGGTTCGACAAGCAGGCGGCCTTCCGCCGCCAGATGCGGGACTGCTCGGCCCTCATCATCGACGACATCCAGTTCTTCGAGAAGAAGGTGGGGTCGCAGAAGGAGTTGATCCAGACCATCGACTCGCTCATCGCCGAGGGCAAGCAGATCGTGGTGACGGCCGACTGTCATCCGAAGTTGGCCGAGGAGTTGATGCCCGAGTTGATCGACCGCTTGCTCGGCGGGGCGGTGTGGCCGCTGCAACCGCCGGACGACGTGACGCGGCTGGACATCCTGCGGAAGAAATCGACCGGCGGGTCGTCGATCCCGGAAGTGGTGCTGAAGTACCTGGCCCGCAACCTCAAGGGCAACGTGCGGGAGCTGGAAGGGGCGATCAACAGCGTGCGGCACTTCGCCAAAGTGACCGGCCGGCCGGTCGATGCGGCATTAGCACGCGAGGCGGTGGGCGACCTGCTGCGGCACACGGTGCGGACGATCTCGCTGGCCGACGTGGACGAGGCCGTGTGCTCGGTGGTGGGCGTCAGCCGCGGGGTGTTGCAGTCGAAGGCGCGGACGTGGACGGTCAGCCACCCGCGGATGATCGCCATGTACCTCTGCCGCAAGCACACGGCGGCGACCTACGGCGAGGTGGCCAAGCACAAAACCAGAATGTGCGTATAATTTTTGTCAAAAAATTGCAAATCACCGCACTTTTAATGGGTGTCCAAAGTGTAATGGTGCACGATTACCATTTGTTGAAGAATTTCCAGAATTGAAAAAAGAAATTAATTTTAAAAAATGTCAAGATGAACTACAATACTCTGAAGAGTATATCAACAAATTAACGTCTGGAACTAACACAAAACTATGGTTTACGTGTATTAAACCCAAACATGGAGATTATTATCAACAAATTAATTTGCGATCTCGATTATGTGGTTGTCCAAAATGTAATCGTAGCAAAATGGAAAGACATACCATGCAAGTTTTT
>JANNQE010000684.1:0-1551 GCA_031441625.1 Planctomycetia bacterium | reverse complement strand
CTCGTCGTGCGGCATGGCGAGCTTGCTGCGGCGCGGGTCGCGCCCCACCACGACCTCCTCGACCGTCAGGTCGTGGACCCAGGTGTGCGTCTGCTTGGTCTTCGGGTCGGTGAACGTGGCGTGGAGTTCGGGCACGGCGGCCTCCGGGGTGCTCCCAGTCAGGATAAGGCAGCGGCGTGAAAATGGCCTACCGCTGTTTGCCACCAGAGCGTATCAGGCATGTCTCAAAGCGGAGACGGCCATGCCATCACTCACGGACGATGTCACCCACACCATTCTCGCGGCCGCCAAACTCCTGACCGGCTACAAGCGGCGGCGGTTCCAGGCCGAGATGGCCCACACGTACTGCGGCGGGTCCGCCCGCCTCGCCGAATCGACGTTCGGCTGGGGACGCGTCGCCGTCGACACCGGCCTCCACGAACTCCGCTCCGGCATCCGCTGCCTCGACGCCTTCACCCTCCGCGGCCGCAAAAAGACCGAGACGCTCTGCCCGGAACTCGTCGAACGCGTCCACCGTCTGGTCGATCCCCACGCCCAAGCCGATCCCAAATTCCAGACCCCCTTGGCCTTCACCCGGATCACCGCCCGGGCGGTCCGCGACGCCCTGCAAGCCGAGCCCGCGGGGAAGGATCGCGTGCCGTGCCGCCAGACCGTGGGCCGCATCCTCAACCGCCTGGGCTACCGGCTGCGCCGCGTGCGCAAGGCCCGCCCCGAAAAAAAGTCCCCGCGACCGACGCGATCTTCGACAGCGTCCACGCCGCCCGCGCCCGGACGGCGGCGGAGCCCGACACGCTGAGAATCTCCCTCGACACCAAGGCCAAAGTCAAGATCGGCGACTTCTCCCGCGGCGGCCAATCGCGCGGCCGCGAACCCGTGCAAGCCCTCGACCACGACATGGCCCCGGACGCCCTGCTCGTTCCCCTGGGCATCCTCGAATTGCATCGCGGAGCGACGGCGATCCAGCAGCCGTGGTTCCTGTTCGGCCATTCGAAGGAGACCAGCGACTTCATCGCCGACGGCCTGGAGCTTTGGTGGAGCGAGCGGAAGGCGCTGTACCCCGGCGTGACGCGGCTGCACATCGAACTCGACAACGGGCCGGAGATCGCCAGTTCGCGCACGCAGTTCATGAAGCGCCTGGTGGAGTTCGCCGACCGCCACCGGGTCGCAATCGAACTGGCGTACCTGCCGCCGTACCACAGCAAGTACAACCCGGTCGAACGCTGTTGGGGCATCCTGGAGTGTCATTGGCACGGGGCGCTGCTGGGCACGGTCGCGGCGGCCCTGCGGTGGGCAGGCACGATGACCTGGCGGGGCGTTCACCCGCTGATCCGCGAGTGCGTCGGGGTCTACGCACGCGGGGTCCGAGTGACGAAGGCCGCGTTCGCGCCGATCGCCGTGCGGCTGCTGCGTTCCGCGAGCTTGCCGAAGTGGAGCCTCACGATCGCACCTCAATGACCGGGAGACTATTTTCACGCTGCTGCCTCAGACCACGTACAACTGGGTCGCGGTGTCGGCGAGCCTCTGGGGCACGGCCGCCAACTGGAATCCGAG
>JANNQE010000683.1:0-4553 GCA_031441625.1 Planctomycetia bacterium | reverse complement strand
TCACGGAGCACGGCTCGCCATGAAGTGGCCGGCGTGCCGCTACTTCAGATCCCACGGGCTTTCCATCATGTTCACGATGAACCGGGCCGCCTTCCGCACGGCCGTGTCCTCGGCTGTGGCCACCGTCTCCCCGCTCTGGGTGAGGAACCGCCCGGACGCCACCACCCGCACCGGCACGGGCAGCTTCGACAAGTTGTTCGGGTCTTCCGGGGCGGGCGGTTGCAGGCTCGGGTCGAAGGCCACCGGGTCCGGCGTCGCTCGCTTCGGCTTTTTCGGGTTCGACAGGATTTCGCCCGTCCGCAAGTCCCGCCACACCACGTCCACGTGGATCGTCAGTTCGGACTCGAGCGGGAGCGCCTGGAGGGTGCGGCTCTGCACCCCCTTCATGACCAGCATGATGGTGCCGATCAGTTCGGTGTCGGCGCGGGCCGGGTCGGACACCACCTTCATCGGCGTCTTCCGCCCGGTCAACTCCTTCACCACGGCGTCGGTCAGTTCCACGTCGATGTTGCGGAGGGGCGTCGTCACCACCGGGGCCAGCTTGAACGTGGGCACGTACACGCTGCGGATGTTCGGGTCGAACGGCGGCTCGGTGGTGTACCCGAGCAGGCTGAAGTTGCCGCCGTTGCGACAGCCCAGCCCGGCGGCGGTGCCGGCGAGCAGGGTGGACAGGAACAGGCGGCGGGTGAGGCGACGGTCACTTCCCATCGTACCCCCCTTGAATGGGCACCACGGGGGCCGGCTGCGGGCGGGTCGGCCGCTTGGCGGTCGGGTCGGTCGGCACGCCCTCCGGCCGCGGCTTGTTGTTGAACCAGCCGTCCACGGTGTCCTGGGCTTGTTCCAGTACCGACTGCTTGCCGGCCGCTTTGTCCGCCGCCCGCTTGGCCTCGATGTCTTTCATTTCCACCACCCGCGTGGTCGCCAAGTCCGACCACCGCGTGCCCGGATACCGCCGCTTCACCAGTTCGTAGCAGAAGTAGGCCGAACCGTACTTCCCGGTGCGGCGGTAGTACTCCGCCGACTCGAAGTCGCGCTCCGCCTGCCCCTCGCGGATGGTCAGCTTCTGTTTCGTCAGCCACTCCACTTTGGCCGGGTCGCGGCGGTACTCCGGCTGGCTGGCCTCGATGTTGTGAACCAGTTGCAGCGCTTCGTTCGACTTCTGCCCGTCGTACCACGGCCCGCCGCCGGCGCGATTCTTGGCGTCGATGGCGTACTTCACCGCCTCGGCCCGGAGCGGGCTGTCGGGGAAGTGTTCGGACAGGGTGCTGAAGTAGTGGTCGGCGTCCTCGTAGTTGCCGCGGCTGTAGTGCAGGTAGCCGGCCCAGAACATGGCCTTCTCGGCGCACTCGGCGTGCGGCGCGCCCTCGGCGATGTTCTCGTAGCACTTCACCAGTTCGCCGTTGAAGTCGAGCCGCGGGCGGGTCTGGTCGGTGAAGTTGGGCACCCACCCGGCCTGCTTCACCTCGCTCGTGTTCTCCGGCATGATATCCTTCCGCCAGTCTTCGGCGACGGCGAACATGCGGTCGGCCGCCTGCCGGCTGTACACCCCGCCCACGTAGTCCTTCAGGTAGCGGTTGTACGTGGCCACGGCGTCAGGCAGCTTCTTCTGCATCCGGCAGCACTCGCCTTCGAGGAACCGCGCCTTCTCCACCATGTGGCCGGGGTTGTACGAGTTGTCGGCGATCGGGCCGAACCGCGCCCTCGCGTCGGTGTACTTCTCTTCGGCGAACAGTTGCTCCGCCTCGGCCATCTTCTCGGCCGAGTCCGGGTCGTGGTACGAGCTGTTCAGGGTGGAGGTGAGCGTGTCCTTCACCTGCTCGGTGAACGACTTCTTCCCCCGCTTCGCGCCGAGGGGGGTGGAGCAGCCTGTGCCGGCGGCCACCGCCAGCAGCAACAGCAGCGGCGCGAACAGTCGGCGGGTGATGGACATCGGACGGCTCCCCCGGCGGCCTGCCGCCCGGTCCCCACGAACGGGCCGGCGGGCCGATAGCACACCGATGCGGGGCCGTGTGCCGCGGGGTCTTCACCCACCGTCGAGGTAGGCGAGCATCCGCGGGCGGCGACCGAGCACGTAGCTGACCGTCTGGCCGAGGACCGCCCGCACCTCCCGCCGGATGAGCGGCGGGGAAGGGGGGGGCGGGTCGCGGCCGGGTGTCCGGTCGGCGAGCGCGGCGAGCGCGGCCCAAGCCGGGTCGGACAGTGGTCGGCGGTCGCGGACGCTTGGCGAACAGGTCGGGCACACCACTCCACCGGCTTCGGGGCTGAAAACGACCCGGACGGCGGACGCTGGCGGCACGAGCAGCTCGCGGGCGCACACGGCACACGCATCGAGTCGCGGGCTATAACCGAGCTCCTTGAGCCAAACAAGCTCAAAGGCGGAAACGGAGTCCGGTGAACCGGCGGCGTCAGCCGCCTGGGTGTCGGTCAACCCGAGGGTTGACACCCGCGGTTCACCAAGACCCCGCAGCACGCCCAGTGCCGTGTCGAACAACACCGGGTGCGGGTCGTAGTCTTGCGTGCCGTCGGACAGCAGTTCGGCCACGTAGTACCCGACGTTCAGCGCGGTCATGTCCGTCCGCAGGTGGGGGAACCGCTCGGCCACTTGCGCTTCGATGAGCAGGTCCAGCCCGCCGTGCGCCTTCCGCAGGTACGTCACCCGGCAAACGGTGAGCAGGTCGAACGCGATCTCGAACTGCGAGTTCAGCCGCCGCCCGCCCTTCGCCAGCGCCCGCACCTTGCCGAACTCGCGGGTGAACAGGGTGGTGATGCGGCTGGTCTCGGACCAGTCGGTGCCGCGAACGACGAGTGCGAGTGCGGTTTCAGCCATGTGTTGATTATCGGACGCGAAGCCTGTTGCAGGCGCGTGTTCTATACTGGCATGGCGAGACTTTTCAGCGCCGCCCTTCTGGTCTTGAGGTGCCGCGATCGTGAGTGCCGCGACGGACGAATTGCCCGTGACCACCGCCCCGACGCCCGAATATCCACCGCCCCAGGTCGAGGAACTGCCGCTCACAGTGGTCGAGAACCGGCTCGCCTGGAGTTGGGCCGACTTCGTCGAGATGTGGCGGTTCCGCGAACTGTTCTTCTACCTCACCCTCCGCGACATCCGCCTGCGGTACAAGCAGACGGCATTGGGCGTGGGGTGGAGCGTGTTCCAACCGCTCGCCACGATTCTCGTGCTGGTCGTGTTCGTCGGCTTCCTCGGCAACGCCAGCAGTGGGATGGATCCGGCGCAGTACGTCCTGTTCGTCATCGCCGGCGTCATCCCGTGGACGTTTTTCGACAGCAGCGTGCGGAACGCCGGCAACAGCCTGGTGAACAACGAGCGGCTGGTGACGAAGACGTACTTCCCGCGGGTGGCACTGCCGGCGGCGAACGTGTTCGCGGCGCTGTTCGACTTCGTCATCTGCCTCGGCCTGTTCGCCGTCATTGCCACAGGATACGCGATCTTCGGGCAGGGCGTGACGCTCACGTGGCAACTGCTGCTCGCCCCGGTGGTGGTGGGACTGTTGGCGCTGCTGGCGTGCGGGCTGGGGATGTTCCTGTCGGCGCTGGTGGCGTCGCAGCGGGACTTCCGATTCCTTATCACCTTCGGCATGCAACTGTGGATGTTCGCCACCCCGTGCATCTACCTGCCGGCCGACACGAAGACGCTGAAAGACTGGCACTTGCTGCTCCAACTCAACCCGGTGTACGGGCTGGTGTACAACTTCAGGGCGTGTACGCTCGGCCTCACGATGGATTGGGCGTCGCTCGGCATCGGGGCGGCGGCGGCGGTGCTGTCGGTGGTCGTCGGGGCGATCTACTTCCGCCGTGTCGAGCGGGCACTGTCGGACACCATTTAACGAGCCGCGACCGCAAGGGAGCGGGTTGCAGATCACCGCTCCCTTGCGGTCGCGGCTCGTCAGGAGTTACCCATGCTCGGCACGACGCTGAACCCGACCGACTTCCTCAAGCGGCTCGGCGAGGAGTGCACCCGCGTCGACCCGGCGAGCGTGACGGCCCTCGCCGACCTGATGTGGGAGCGGTACGAGGCCGGGCGGATGATCTTCGTCATCGGCAACGGCGGGAGCGGGTCGAACGCCTCGCACTTCTGCGAGGACATCGGGAAAGGCACGCTGAAGTTGCCCGACGATCTGCAAAACGACGGCAAGAAGCGGTTCCGCATCCTCAGCCTGACCGACAACACGCCGTACATCCTGGCGTGGGCGAACGACGAGGGGTTCGAGCGGGTGTTCGTCGAGCAACTGCGGAACCTCGCCACCCCCGGCGACCTGCTGATCGCCATCAGCGGCAGCGGGAACAGCAAGAACATCCTGCTGGCGGTCGACTGGGCGAAGCGGAACGGGCTGACGACGTTCGGCTGCACCGGCTTCGGCGGCGGCACGCTGAAGACCCTGGCCGACCACAACCTGCACTCGCCCATCGACGACATGGGGATCGTCGAGACCGTTCACCTGGCGGCCTTCCACTGGGTGGTAGACGACCTGCACCGCCGCGCGTCGATGTAGTTTGGTCCCCCTCTCCCCTGGGGGAGAGGGGTTAGGGGTGAG
>JANNQE010000682.1:0-8699 GCA_031441625.1 Planctomycetia bacterium | reverse complement strand
GCCTGGTGGCTCGCACCCGCGGCCCTGGCGGGCCGGGTTCGCCTTTGCGATTAGTCGCCGCCGGTCAGTCGCAGGAAGTCGGGGTCGGACGCGACGGCGGCGAAGTCGGGGTCGGTCTGCAGCCCGGTCGCGTCGTACCCCGCTTTCACCAACTCGTCGAGCAGCTTGATCGCTTCT
This sequence comes from Planctomycetia bacterium, assembly GCA_031441625.1. GTDB lineage: Bacteria > Planctomycetota > Planctomycetia > Gemmatales > Gemmataceae > JALHQU01. The sequence goes on along the minus strand of JANNQE010000682.1, from coordinate 8,522 downwards.
GCCTTCCACTCCGGGCGGTCTTTGCACAACAGGGCGTAGGTGGTGACGGCCGCCATCCGCACGTGCGTCGAGCGGTCCTTCGCCAGCGCCGCGGTGGCGTCCTTGATCGCCGACTCCACCTTGCCCAACCGGGCGTACAGCAGCCCGCGGCTGGCGACCAGCACCGGGTCGTTCGGGGCCAGCGGGACGGCCCGCTCCATCACCCCCGCCGCCTCCTCGTACCGCTTCAGCTTCTCCAGCACGTACACCTGATTCCGCAGGGCGGTCACGTACTGCGGGTTCAGCTTCACCGCCTCCTCGATGTCGCTCAGCGCCGCTTGCGGGTCGGCGTCCGCGCGGGCCAGCCCGCGGAGCAGCCAGCCCACCTCGTCCGTCGGGGTGAGCCGCAGAGCGGCGGCGGTGTCGGCCGTCGCCCCGGTCGCGTCCCCCGCCTGTCGCTTCCACTTGGCCCGTTGCAGCAGCGCCCGCACGTGCATGCCGCCGGGGTCTTTGGCGGCCAGCACCGCGTCCAGGTCGGCCGTCGCCTTCACCTTGTCGCCCGTCTGGGCGAGGGCGTGCGCGCGGTGCAACCGTGCCGGGGCGTTGTCCGGTTCGAGTGTCAGCACCACGTTCAGGTCGGCGATCACCTCGGCGTGGTCTTGTAGGGGCACGGTGGCCACCGCCCGGTTGAAGAACGCGCCGGCGAAGGCGGGGCGGAGGGCGACGGCGGCCGTGTAGCACGCCCGCGCTTCCGCCGGCCGGCCGAGCTGCTGGTGGCACACGCCCAGTTGGAATTGCGCCCAGAAGTGCGTCGGGTCGATGCGGACGGCGTCCCTCAACAGCGGCAGCGCGTCGGGGTACTGGTGGGTGCCGATGAACTCCTCGGCCGACAGGAAGTGGTCCTCGGCGGTCAGCAGGGGGGTGTCGGCCGCGTGGGCAACCAACCTGCGGGCGTCGTCGGTGCGGCCGAGGCGGGTGTATACGTCGGCCCGCTGCGAGAAGACCGCCCGCGGGGCCGCACCGGGGCGGATGGTCTCGGCCAGGGCGTTCCAGTGGGCGGCGGCCTCGGCCGCTCGCACGTCGGTGCCGCCCCGGAGTTCCCCGCGGGCGAGCAGCAGGCAGGCGTCCGACAGGGTGGTGAGCAGTTCGCCCTGCTTCTCGGCCGTGAGTGCCGCGACCGCCGGCCGGGTCCGCCAGTGCGTGTCGTCGGGCAGCCCGTATTCGGCCATCGCACGCCGCAATCGGGTCAGGTCGGCGGGGGCGGCTCGCAGCTCGTTCACCCGCCCGGCGAGCAGGTAGCGCGCCGCCCGCACCTCGGTGTGCAGCGCGGTCAGCCGCTCGGCCGCCTCGATCCGCTCCTGCTCGCGGGCGGTGGCGGCGGCCCGGTACGTCTGCTCACCTTCCGCTTTGGCCAGTTCCTTCCAGGCGAAGGTGGCGGCGATCAGCAGTGCCATCCCGACGAGCACGCCGCCGGCCATGAGCAGTTGCCCGCCCACCTTCGGGTGCCGCTTCCGCCACTTCACCAGCCGGTGCCAGCCGCCCGGCTCGGCCGCCACCTTCAGCGGCTCGCACGCCAGGAACCGCCGCAGGTCTTCGCCCAGGTCGGCGGCCGACTGATACCGGCGGGCGGGGTCGGCGGCCACGCACGTGCGGACGACGGCTTTCAAATCGGGCGGCACGTCGGGGGCGTGCGCGCCCGCCCACGGCACCCACCGGCGGCGGTCGGCCAGCAGGCGGGGCAGGTCGGCCTCCAGGTCGCCGGCCGGCGGGGCGAACGGGTGCCCGCCGCTCAGCCACTCGAACAGCATCACCCCGACGGCGTACACGTCGCCCCGCGGGTCGGCCGGCGGGCAGACGCCGAACAGCCCGGCCAACTGCTCCGGGGCCATGTACGGCACGGTGCCGCCGGCCGCGTCCCCGGCCGCCCGCGCCTTCAGGTCGGCGGCCACGCCGAAGTCGAGGAGCATCGGCTGGCCGTCGTCGGTGATGAGCACGTTGGCCGGTTTGATGTCGCGGTGGACGATGCCGCGGTCGTGCGCGTGCGCCAGCCCGTCGGCCAGGCGGGCGGTCATCCAGCACACCGCCTGCGGGAAGGTCAGCCCGGCCAGGCGGTCGAACACGGCGGAGGTCGGCGGGTGGGCGGCCGTCGGCAGCGGGTCGGGGGCCGGCGGCGGGTCGATGGGGGTGGTCAGGCGGCGGAGGGTGTCGGCCAGTTCGACCCCACTGGTCGGTCGGCGGGCGCGACCGCGGCGGAGCAGGTCGGCCAGGGTGGTGCGGCCGAAGTACGGCATGCACACGGCGTGCAGCCCGCGGTCGTGGTGGACGGAGTACACGGGCACGATGTTCGTGTGCTGGAGCTGGGCCAGCGACACCGACTCGCCGGTCACGTCGAGCGACACTTTCAGCGCCACCGGCCGGCCGGCCAACTCCCGCTGGGTGGCCAAATACACCCGCCCGAACGCCCCGCGGCCCAGCTCCCTCACCAGCCGGAAGCCGAGGAACTCGGTGCCCGCGTCGGGCAGGGCGGGGGGCGGGGGGAAGGCGGTGTCGGTGCCGGCCGGGGGCGGGCGGGTACTGGCGGGGATGGAGGCGGGGCCGACGAAGTTGCGGACGGTCTGCGGGTCCGCGACCGGCGGGGGCGTGTGGGCGGGGGTGTTCACGCGGGGCACTCCGCGGGGGACAGCACCGGCGGTCGGTGCGAACCGCGGCACGCGAGTGTAGTTCACGCCCCGCCCGAGCGCCGCCCCGATCACCCGCCGCTCAGACGGAATCCCAGCCTTCATGTGCGAGCGTATTCAGGCCACTGTGTGCCCCTTCGTGTGCGGCGCGAACACCCACGGGGCGACTTCGGCACCGGCCTGAGTCCGGTTGTAGCGGTTGCAGGAGTTGGGAAATTCCGACACCCGCCGGTGGCACGCCGCCCAGATGTGGTCTACACGACAGTACACCGCAATTGGTCGGAGGTGGGCGTCCCGTTCCGGGTGGCCCGCCGGCGGGCGATTGAAACCACTGGAGAATTCCTGCCATGATTCGCTCGGCTCTGTCCGTGGACCAACTCGAAGACCGCACCACACCGGTGTCGCTCTCGTTCTCCACGACGCTCACCTTCACGTCGGTGTCCACGCCGCCGCAAGACCCGATGGACAACCCGCCGCCGACGCAGCCGGGGAGCGGCACGACATCCCCGCCGCCAGTGTCCCCGCCGCCGCCGGTGTCCCCGCCCACCACCCTGCCGACGTACTAAGCTGTCCCGCTCGGCGGGCCGGGAGACCACCCGTCCGCCGCGTGGCACCCCTCCCTCTGGCCCCCGCTCGCCCCGTGCTCGACCCCAGCCAAACGTACCGCACCACCAAGGCCGTCATCCTGCCCGTGCGGGTGAACGACGCCTGCCTGGTGTTCATCTACCCGACCGGCCCGCAGATGGGCGCGCGGTACGTGCTGAAGGACACCGCCGTCGTCGGCCGCACCGATGACTGCCAGGTGCGGAACACCGACGCCTCGGTGTCGCGGGCGCACGCCCGCCTGGAGTGCCGGGAGGACGGGTACTATGTGCTCGACCTGGGCAGCACCAACGGCACGTTCGTGAACAACACCCCGGTGACGGAGGCGGTGCTGAGCGACGGCGACTACCTGCGGATCGGCAACTGCATCTACCGCTTCCTGGAAGGCGGCAACCTGGAAGCCGAGTACCACGAAGAGATCTACCGGCTGACCGTGCAGGACGGGCTGACCGGCCTGCACAACCGCCGCTCGCTCACCGAGTTCCTCGACCGCGAACTGTCCCGCGCCGAGCGGCACGCCCGCCCGCTCGCCCTCGCCCTGTTCGACATCGACCGCTTCAAGGCGATCAACGACACCCACGGGCACCTGGGCGGGGACACCGTCCTCCGCCAACTGGCCGCCCTCCTCCGCCCGGTCGTGCGGAAGGACGAGTTGCTCGCCCGGTACGGCGGCGAGGAGTTCGCCATGGTGCTGCCCGAGACGTCCGGCGAGAGCGCGCTGCGGGCGTGCGAGCGGCTGCGGCAGACGGTGGCCGAACACCGCTTCGAGTACGACGGCAAGCACATCCCGGTGACGGTCAGCATCGGCGTGGCGGTGAACGGCCCGGACGCCGACACGCCCGAGCGGCTGCTCCGCGCGGCCGACGCCAAGCTGTACCAGGCGAAAGCCGCCGGCCGCAACAAGGTGATCTTCTGACCCGCCCGGCGGCGGGCGTCGGCGCGGGCCATCAGCGGCCGGCGTCTTGAAGAAGCGTGGCCAGCAGGAACGCCTCGGCCGCGAGCGTTTCGCGGACCAGAGCCCACGCTTCGAACGCAAAACGGGCCTTGTTCACCAGTACCAAGGCTGTCGTCCGGTCGAAGTCCGCCTCCGCCCGCGGGTCGTAGTCGGCACGTTGCCGGCTCTCGTGGAGTTCGGCGAACGCCTCGGCGACCACTTTCAGATCGGCCGGGGCGTCGCCCGCGACCTCACTGAACGACGACGGCAGCGGGTCGGGCGGGTTCTTCACCTGCCTCTTCGCGGACACCTGCTTCGACGCCTGCTTCATCGGGCCGTGGTTGAATTTTCTGGCCAGGAGCGGGCGGAGTTCCGGCCACCTGGCGAACCGTTCGGCGGCGTCCTGGGTGAGCAGGTGGAAGAGGGCGTAGTACGCGGCCGACACCGCCCGCCGGCTGGGTCTCCCTCGCCCGACTCTTCGCCAGGCGGGCGGCTTGGTTCAGCAACTGGTGCGGGTTCACGCCGGCACTCCGGTGATCCGCTCAAGCAGCTCGCTTTCCGTTGTGGCTGATAGCACCACACTCCGCTGTGCCTCCGCCCGCTCCCACAGCTTGTCCTTGAGGCGAACCTCAAGGGTCCGCCAGTCGGCCCAGAACGAGTCGTCGTCGGGTGCCGGGTCGGGGATCACCAACTTCACCTCGATGGTCCGCTCGCCGTCCCAGTTGAAGTCGAGCGACTGGTCCACCGCGACCACCCACCGCCGCACCCCGGGGTCGGACGGGTCGAGGGCGATCCGTCGGCAGTCGCGGAGGAGGGCGATCAGTTCGGGGGAGTACGGGTGCGGGACGAAAAGGAACCCGAGGACCTTGCGGTACACGAGATGAACCGCCTTTCGAGCCGGAGTAATGTCCGCGGCGGTCGGTTCCGTGCCCGTCCCGTGGACGTGTTCACACACCTCGCGGTATCGGCTCACTTGCTCCCGAACGGCCGCCGTGTCGTCCGCCGACAACTGCCATTCCGACGGGTCGAACCCGTCGAACAAGCTCGGGATGAGCCACAGCTTCCACACCCTCGCGGCGGCGGTGTCGAGGGCAGGCACGTCCGCGTCCGGTTCGTCGTACTCCCACACGCCGAGGCGTGTTGCACGCCGTCTTGAAGTGCCGGGCGAATTCGTTCCGGGTCATGGCAACGCCTCGTGGGTGTGGGCATTCTATCCCACCGCCGCCTTCACCACGGTGCCGCCCACGTCGGTCAGTCGCTCGTCTCGCCCGCTGTGCCGCATCGTCAGTTTCTCGTGATCCGTGCCGAGCAGGTGAAGGATCGTCGCGTGGAAGTCGTTCACCGAGACGGGCGTGTCCACGGCGTGCAGGCCGAACTCGTCGGTGGTGCCCACGCTCGTACCCGCCTTCGCCCCGCCGCCGGCGAACCACATGGTGTACCCGAGCGGGTTGTGATCCCGCCCGACGCTCCCCTGGCAGTTCGGCGTGCGGCCGAACTCCGAGCACCAGACCACCAGCGTGTCCTTCAGCAGCCCGGTGCGCTTCAGGTCGGTCAGTAGCCCGGCGATGGGCTTGTCCGCGTGCCCGCACATCTTCTCGTGGTTGCCGTTGATGTCGTCGTGCGCGTCCCACTGCATCGTCAGCGGGCCGCCGCCGCTGTACACCTGCACGAACCGCACGCCCCGCTCCACCAACCGGCGGGCGAGCAGCAGCCGCGTGCCGAACTCGGCCGTTTCCTTCTTGTCCAGCCCGTACAGCGCCTTCGTCTCCTTCGTCTCTTTGGTCAGGTCCACGGCTTCCACCGCGTGCGTCTGCATCTTGAACGCCAGTTCGTAGCTGGCGATGCGGGCCTCCAGCTCCGTGTCGCCGGGTGAAACACTCGACTTGTTCAACTCATTCACCAGGTCGAACACCCGCTTGTTCTGCTCGCTGCTCACGTCCGATGGCGGTTTCAAATTCAGGATCGGCGCGGCCCCCTTGCGGAAGAGGGTGCCCTGATACACCGCCGGCAGGTACGCCGACCCCCAGCACGGCGCGCCGCCCTCGCTCACCCCTTCGGGCTGCGGCATGACACAGTACGCCGGCAGGTTCGCGCTCTCCGAGCCGAGGCCGTAAGTCACCCAACTGCCCAGGCTCGGGTGGCCGACGAGCGTGCGGCCGGTGTGCAGTTCGTAGATCGCCGGGGCGTGGACGGTCGAATTGCCCCAGCACGATTTCAGGAAGCAGATGTCGTCGGCGCACTCGGCCAGGTGCGGCATCAGGTCGCTCACCCACTGCCCGCTCTTGCCGTGCCGCTTGAACTTGCGGGTACTCGCCAGAACCGTTTCCTTCCCACTGGTGAACTGCGACTTCGGCCGCCCGGTCGCTTCGGGGAGCTGCTTGCCGTGCCACTTCTCCAGCGCCGGCTTCGGGTCGAACAGGTCCATCTGACTCGGCCCGCCGACCATGAACAGGAAGATGACCCGCTTGGCGGTGGCGGCGAAGTGCGGCGGCTTCACCACGAACGGGTTGGCGGACGGCTTCCCGCCGTCGGCCGTGGCCAGCATCGCGTTCAGGGCGATGCCGCCGAGACCGCCGCCGGCGGCGAACAGGAAGTCACGACGGGACCGGGCGGCAGGGATGTGTGGCGTGTGCATGGCCCCACCGTACTCGGGCGGTGGGGCGGGTGCAAGCGGCTGGAACTGCCCAAGACGAACTGGTAGAATTCCCACGACGCCTCGGAGTGAATGATGTCCACTTCCACAACCGCAAAGACGCCGACGACGGAACAGTTGAAGGCCTACGCCGACAAGTTGCCGGCCATCTACCGCGAAATCCTGACGGCGATGCATGCGGCCGACCCCCACCGCCGGTACGGGGTCGGCATCGACGCGCAAGCGTTCTGGAATCAACTCCTCCAGTTGGTGTCGGAGTACAGTCGCACCGATTATCGCTACGCGATCGAACGGCTCGAAGCCCGTGGCTTCTTGGAGTACCAGGACGAGACCGGGTTCTGGAAGCTGGCGGACGTGGGCGAGGAACTGATGGCGGCCGTCACCGGCAAGCGGGCACCGAAAGTGGTCGTCCCCGACCTCCCACACCCGAACTGGTGACCCGCGTGTTCTGGACCATCGAGTTCTACCCGCCCTGCACTCACCACGTGTTCCTCTCGCACTCGGCTGAAGACCGAGAGGAGTTGGTGCTCCCGGTGTTCCGCCGGTTGCGGGAGCGGGGGGTTCTGCCGTGGATTGATCGGCACGACTACCCGTACGGCCGCGGCTCACGGGCGGCATTGCGGGACGGCATCCTCACCTGCCGGCACTCGGTGTTCTTCGTCACTTCGGCGATGCTCACCCAGGCGCGCGGGTGGTGTGTGCAGGAGTTGGCGTGGGCGGAACTGTTGCAAGACAACTTGTTGCGACCGGGCGGACCGGCTCTGCAAAACGTCCTCCTCCCGTTGTACTTCGTACCCCCCGCCGATGATCGACTGGTGCGGTCGGTGTGGCAGTCCGTCCGCGACCGCGGCCCGTTCCGCCCGAGGGGTTACCGGTGGATCGATTGGGCGGTGGACCAGATCGCCGGGTTCCTCAGTCGGGAAAACTCCCACGCCGCCCGCTTGGGCGCGCACGCTCTGGACGATCACGCCTTCCGAACACAGTTGAACGCGCGGTCGGGGTTGTTGACCCGAGTGACCCAATCCCAACTGCAATTCGGCAGTGGTCCGCCGGTCTGACCGCACTTCCGCTACCCCGCTACTCGCACCCGTGGTACAGTCGGTTCACTCTCGTGGAGGTGGTGTCATGCGTGGACTCGTTGCCCTACTGCTGTTCGCCCTGCCCGTGCTGGCCGCCCCGGTGCCGAAGGCGAAGGTGAAGACGACCGAGCAGAAGCTCATCGGCAAGTGGCGGATGGTGAAGAGCGACACCGACACCGGCGGCCAGAGGGGGTACGAGTTCTACGTCATCTTCAAGGAGAAGGGCGAGTTCGAGTTGCGGACCGAGTACGCCGCGGACATCAAGCCGCGGGTGTACACGGGCACCTACAAGGTGATCGGCGACGACAAGATCGACTACGCCGTGGACGTGAACGGGCGGGCGAAGACGGAGGTGCTGACCATCGACAAGCTGACCGACACGGAGGTGTCGTGGACCGACCCGGACAAGCTGAAGGAGAGCCTGGAGCGGGTGAAAGAGGACAAGTAGGTCGGGCTGTGCTCTGCTCGCTCCGCGAGCGGTCCTCTGCGTACCGCACGCGGACCCAGCACACCACAACAGCCCGACCTACAAAAAAAAGACCCACATCACGCCGACCACCACCAGCACCGCCCCGAACACCAATCCGATGCTCACC
>JANNQE010000681.1:0-3734 GCA_031441625.1 Planctomycetia bacterium | reverse complement strand
CACCGCATCCGCGTGGTGGACTTGAAGACTAAGGCGGTGAAGACGCTGGACCTGAAAGGGGTCGAGCCGGTCGAGAAGAAGAAGTGAGCCGACGGCCGGGCGAGCCGTGCCCCGTGAGGGGCCGGGTGAACAACCAACCCGGCGGCTCACGCCGCTCGGCTCGCCATTGAGTACACTCCCCCCGCCCCCACTCCCGCCGATTCCACTCACGGCGGATTCCAACCCATCGCCCCCTCTCCGACTCTCGGCGAGAGTCGGCCACCCGCTGTCGCTCTCGGAGTGAGCGACCCACCCTATCCGGGTGCCGCTCGGCCAGCGGCACCTACTTCTTCTTCTCGTCGCCCTCCTTCGCCACCGGTTCCACCCCCTTCAGTTCCAGCGTCTTCACCGCCTTCGTCTTCAGGTCCACCACGCGGATGCGGTGGGCGTTCGTGTCGGCGACGTACAGCGTGTCGCCCAGGATGCTGATGCCGCCCGGCTCGTTGAACAGCGGCTCCTCGCCCTTCTTCGCCGGCCCGCCGAGGAACGTCGCCACCGCCCCGCTGCCCAGGTCGATCACCTTCAGCTTGCTGTTGTACGTGTCGGCCACGAACAGCGCGCGGTCCTGGTACAACGCCACGCCGAGCGGGTGCTGCAGCAGCGCCTCGGTCGTCTTCCTCTGGCTGGCGTCGGCCACCCGCCCCGGCCCGTCGCGGTCGCCGAAGTCGAACAGCCCGCGGCCGACGAGCGTGCCCACCTCGCCGGTGCCGTCTATCGGCACGGTGCGAATCGCGCTCACCTCGGAGTCGGCCACGTACAGCGTCTTGCCGTCGGACGCGAACCCGCTCGGCTGGGCGAACTTGGCCTTCGCGTGCGGGCCGTCTTGCAGGTTCTCGTCCGTATCGCCGGCGAACGGGCCAAACCTCTTCGTCTTCAGGTCGTACACCCAGATCTGGTGCGACCCGGACATGGCCACGAACAGCCGCTGCCCGTCCAGCCACACGTCCCACGGGGTCAGTTGCATGGCCCGCGGGGTGCCTTTCAATTGGAACGTGCGGTTCGTGACGGCCAGCGTGGACACCGTCTGCGCTTTCAAATCCAGCACGCGGACGCTGTTGTTCTTGCGGTCGGCCACGTACACCGTGTCGCCGTCGATCGCCATGCCCTGCGGGTCGTCGAACTGCGCCTTGTCGAACGCGCCGTCCGTCTTGCCGGGCGTGCCGGCCCCGGCGATGGCCAGCTTCTTGCCGTCCAGGTCGGTCACGACGATGCGGTGGTGCGTGCTGTCGGCGATGAGCAGTCGCTTGCCCTTGGCGTCGGCCACCACCTTGCCGGGGAAGTAGAGCGGGGTGTCCGGGCCGTCGCGGAACTTGGCCGTGTCGAACCGCAGCGGCGTCTCGTCGAGCGTCTTGTCCTTCTTGTGCTTGACGATGAGCGCGTCCACGATTTTCACGGTGCTCTTGAAGTCCACTTGCGGCTCGCCCGCCGCCCCGGCGACCGCCTTCCCGGTGGGGTCGATGACGATGATGGTCGGCCACCAGTTGACGTTGTAGGCGGTCCAGATCTTCTTGTCGGCGTCGTTCACGACCGGGTGCTTGAGCTCGTACCGCAGCACCGCCTTCCGGAGCGTCTCGTTGTTCTTCTCGTTGTCGAACTTCGGGCTGTGGACGCCGATCACCACCACCTGGTTCGGGTACTTCTCCTCCAGCTCGGTCAGCTCCTTCATGATGTGCATGCAGTTGACGCAGCAGAGGGTCCAGAAGTCGAGGATGACGATCTTGCCCTTCAGGTCTTTGATCGTGAGCGGCTTGCCCGTGTTGATCCAGTGGGTGCCGCCGTCCAGTTCGGGGGCGGGCACCGGTTCTTTGAACATGACCTGGGCCGGCGCGCGGCCGGCCAGGAGCAGCACGGCGACGAGCGCGAGAGCGGGGAGCAGTCGGGGCATGAGGGACTCCACCGGGGATGAGGGGCGGATGAACGGAGGCGGGCGGGCACCCAATAGTAGAACGGTACCGCGGGGATCGGGCAAGGCTTTCAGGCCACAACGACACCCAGCCCTCACGGGCAGGGCTGTGGGAACCGCCCCTTCAGGGCGGGGGGTGGTCGGGTGCCGGAGGTATCGCGGCCTGAAAGGTCGCTTCCCACAGCCCAGCCCGTGAGGGCTGGGGTTCAGGCATTCACCCGCGGGCGGCGTCCGGTACAACGACCATCCCTCGGAGGACTTTCCCGTGCCTTCACTCCCGCGAACGTCGCTCGTCGTCGCCCTGCTCGTGGCGACCACCGCCCCCGCCCAGACCCGCCTCACCCGCGACCCGGCCCCGCCCGCCAAATACACCGTCGGCCTCGACTCGCTCCCGCAGAAGGACGTGCCGAAGGGCAAGCTGAGCGAGGCGGTGCTGTTCAAGAGCAACGTCATCAAAGGCACGGTGCGGAAATACTGGGTCCACGTGCCGGCGCAGTACGACGGCAAGACGCCGGCGTGCGTGCTGGTGTTCCAGGACGGCGCGCGGGCGATCAACCCGACCGGCGTGCTCCGCGTGCCGCAGGTGCTCGACAACCTGATCGCCAAGAAGCAGATCCCCGTCACCATCGGCATCTTCATCACGCCGGGGCACAAGGGCGACACGTTCCCCGACAGCATCGGCACCGGCAACCCGGACAACCGCTCGGTCGAGTACGACTCGCTCGGCGACGCCTACGCCAAGATGGTGGTCGAGGAAATCCTGCCGGAAGTGGGCAAGTCGTACAAGCTGGCCACCGAGCCGGAGAACCGGGCGATCGGCGGGTCGAGCAGCGGCGGCATCTGCGCGTTCACGGTGGCGTGGGAGCGGCCGAAGGAGTTCCGCAACGTCATCTCGCTCATCGGCAGCTTCACCGACCTCCGCGGCGGGCACGTCTACCCGGACCTCATCAAGAAGGCGGACGCGAAGCCGCTGCGGGTGTTCCTGCAAGACGGCGAACTGGACAACCGCAGCCCGCAGAACCTGACCCGCGACTGGTACATTCAGAACCAGAAGATGATCGAGGCGTTCAAGGAGAAGAAGTACGACTTCGCCGAAGTGGTGGGCAAGGGCGGGCACTCGGACGACCACGGCGGGGCGATGCTGCCGTACATGCTGCGGTGGGTGTGGCGGGACCACCCGGACGTGAAGAAGTCGGACGACGACCTGGTGAAGCTGGCCGCCGCCATGAAGCCGGACGAGGTGAAGCTGTTCGCCGGGTACGACGCGAAGGCGAAGACCGACCCGACCGGCAAGTGGACGTGGGAGACCCGCCAGAACAACAACGTCACGAGCTACACGCTCACGCTGGAAGTGAAGGACGGCAAGCCGGCGGGCACGCTCGAAACGAAACGCGGCAACGCCGAGGCGGTGAGCACGCCGATTGCCGACGGGGTGATGGACGGCAACCGGCTGGCGTTCGCGGTGAAGACGAAGCAGTTCAACCGCGACGTGGAGCAGACGTACCAGGGAATCGTGACCGACACCGGCGTCCGCGGGTGGGTGATGGCCGACAACGGGAAACTGCCGAACGACGCCGCCTGGACCGCGAAGAAGGCGAAGTGAGCGGGCACCGGCTACCGTCGTGGCGGGTGGACCTGACGGGTGATACCATATCCCACCTTTCCGACCCACCCGTATCGCCATGCCCGAATACCACGGCCACTTCGAGGTGCATCTGACCGCCCGCACCGCCGACCGTGCCGACACCGAACGGTTCGCCGGCTGGTGTCGGGGGCACGGGCTGAAGTGCGT
>JANNQE010000680.1:0-3198 GCA_031441625.1 Planctomycetia bacterium | reverse complement strand
CGAGAAGACCGCTCGCGGAGCGAGCAGAGCACTTCAGTTACGCCGCCGGCTGGCCCGCTTCCCGCGCCTTCCGCGCGTCGATGAACGACTTGACCGCCATGCCCACATACACCAGCCCGACCAGCGCCGTCAGCCCGCCCGACCGCACCTTCGGCTGATCCCACACGCTCACTGTCGCCTCCGGCTTCTCCACGATCTTCGGCCACTCCCCCGTCAGGCTCGGCCCCGTCCATCCGCTCAGCAGGTTGTAGTCGCTCATCCCGCCGGTCGCCGCATAAATGCCGCCGACCACCGCCGCCAGCCCGACCACCGCCCCGACGTGCATGGCGTGCTTCCGCAGGTCCGGCTTGTAGATGACCACCGCCACCACGACGAGCAGCAGCGCCCCCAGGCCGGCCGGGATGAGTGCGGTGAAGTTCTGCTTGCTCGGGTCCTTCTTCAACTTCTGCACCGACCCTTCCACGTCGGCGAACTTCTGGTTCGGGGCCGGTGGCGCTTTCGGGTCGGCCTTCTCCACCGCCGCGTCGTGCGCGTCGAAGTACTGGCCCAGTCGTTTGTCCCAGGTGGGCGAGTCGGCGAAGAAGGAGTACAGGCCGAGGACGACGAGGACGACGCCGCAGAGCAGGGTGTTGTTGGTCATGACGAACCGGGTGCGGGGAGGTTTCGGGATAGGGGGATGTTGTAGGACTGGGCCGACAGAAGACCTCACCCCCCGTCCCCCTCTCCCAGGAGAGAGGGGGTGTTCAAGGCGAAGACGTCTCCGGTCGACTGGAACCCCGAACGCAGTGAGTGGGGTGCCAACCACTGACCCGGTCACTGCGTTCCCGGTTCCATTTTGAACACCCTCTCCCCTGGGAGAGGGATGAGGTCTTGTCCCGCCAACGCCACCCTCCCCCGCCCGTTATCCCTGCGACCACCTCCCCCCGAGACACCCATGCGCCGCCTCCTCCCGTTGCTCGCCGCCGGCGGGCTGACGTTCGCCGTTTGCCTGGCCCGCCTGATCGCCCAGCCGCCCGAGCCGCCGGTGAAAGTCACCGTCCTGCCGCTCACCCGCGTCACCCTCACCAACGCCGGCATCGGCTACTTCCACCGCGAGGGCACCATCGACGGCGATGCCCGCGTCGAGTTGAAGGTGAACGAAGAGGACGTGAACGACCTCATCCTGACGCTGCTCGCCGACGACCCGAAGGGCACCGGCAAGGCGGTCACGTACGACAACCGCGCGCCGGCCGAGATCACCCTGAAGGCGTTCAGCATCGACCTGACCGAGAATCCCGGCCTCGGCCACCTGCTGCACCAGGTCCGCGGGGAGAAGGTGACGGTGACGACCGACCCCAAGACCACCGTCACCGGCAGTGTCGTGAGCATCGACCGCCCGAAAGTCGATGTGAAGACCACGCACATCGCCGGCGATGCACCGGACGTGTCGGTGTACTCGCCGGCGGCGGCGAACGCGGCCGAGCAGCTCACCCTGCTCACCGACGAGGGGCTGGAAACGGTGTCGGTGCCGAAGATCACCCGCGTGAAGTTCGCCAAGCCGGAGCTGCAAGCCGAGTTCCGCAAGGCGCTCGAAGCGCTGGCCGCCGCCCGTGGGGAGGCGAAGAAGACGGTCAGCGTGCGGTTCCACGGCAAAGGCCAGCGGCCGGTGAGCGTGGGGTACGTGGCCGACGCCCCGCTCTGGAAGCCGACCTACCGCCTGAGCGCGGCCGACGGCAAGGCCACGCTCGAATGCCTCGCCGCCATCGAGAACACCACCGACGCCGACTGGGAGAACGTGAAGGTGACGCTGGTGAGCGGCCGGCCGGTCACGTTCAAGATGGACCTGTACGAACCGCTGTTCGTCCCCCGCCCGACGTTGGAGCCGGAGATGTACGCCTCCCTCCGCCCGCCGCTGTATCAGGGACAGTCGTTCGGCGGACAGTTCGGGCAGGGAGGGTTCGGCGGCGGGGGCGGCGGCGGCAATCTCGGGGGCAATGGCAACCTCGGCGTGGGAGGTGGCATCCTCGGGGTCACAGGAGGCGGGATGAATCAGAATCTCGGAGGGCAGTTCGGGATTCAAGGCGGGGGCGGGTTCGGGCAGTACGGCGGCGTCACCCGCGAGTCGGTGCGAAGTATGCTCCGCTCGAAGGCGATGCCGCTCGACCCGGACGCCCCGCCGAAACCCCGCACGGCGAGCGACCTGCCGTCGGTCGTCGATGCCAAGAACCTGGGAGAAGCCTTCGAGTACAAGGTGGCCGACCCGGTGTCGCTGCCGCGGTTCAAGTCGGCCCTCGTGCCGGTCATCCGCGAACAGGTGACGGCCCGCCCGCTGAGCGTGTACAACCCGGCCATTCACCCGACGTACCCGCTCAAGGGGTTCCACGTCACGAACACCACCAAGCAGTTCCTGGCGCAAGGGCCGCTGACGGTGTACGAAGGCGGCACGGCCGTCGGACAGGCCCGCATTTCGGACGTGAAGCCGGGCGACACGCGGCTGATCGCCTACGCCATCGACCTGGACGTGCCGGTTCGGATGGACCCGCAAGCCGACGTGCGGACGCCGGTGTCGCGGAAGCTGGTGAACGGCGAGCTGCGGACGGTCACGCGGGTGAAGGCGACCGTGCGGTATTCGGCCTTCAACAAGGGGAAGCGGCCGGCGACGGTGTGGGTGACGCAAGCCGCCCGCCCGGACTGGAAGCTGATCGCCCCGGCCAAGCCGGCCGAGCAGACACCCGACCTGTTCCGCTTCGAACTGGTGATCCCGCCCGGTGAGAAGACGACGCTCGACGTGATCGAGGAGCGGGACGAGACCGAGTCGTCCGCCGTCGCCGGCCTGACCGCCGAGCAGTTGGACAAGGCCGTCGGCGAGGCGTTCACCCCGCCAGCGGTGAAGGCGGCGCTGGCAAAGGTGCGGGCGGTGGTGATGGAGCGGAACGCGGTCGATGTCGGTTTGAAGGCGGAGGAGGCGGGAATCAAGGAGATCGTGGAGGAGCAGACCCGGCTGCGGGCGAACCTGGGGGCGGTGCCGAAGGAGAGCGAGGCGTACAAGAGGTACGTGAAGAAGTTCGACGAGCAGGAGACGGAGATCGACGCTCGCCGGGCGAAGATCAAGGAGTTGACGCGGGCGAAGGAGAAGGCGCTGAAGGAGTTGAACGAGTTGACGAAGGGGCTGACCGCGGAGTGAGCGATCGGGTTTCGGTGAACCGGCGGCGTAAGCCG
>JANNQE010000679.1:0-12843 GCA_031441625.1 Planctomycetia bacterium | reverse complement strand
CGAGCAGCGGATCGCCGGCAATCGCGCGGCGGTAGGATCCCAGCCCCATGCCCCTCGCAGCCGGTAGTCAGCTCTCCCACTATTCCATCCTCGGCCCGCTCGGCGCGGGCGCGATGGGCGAGGTGTATCGCGCGCGCGACTCGAAGCTCGGGCGCCCGTCACTTCAACCACCCGCCGCCCAAGTCCAGCCGGTACAGCATCTGGTTGTACTCGTACCGCGGGGTCTGGTCGGGGTTGCCGCTGAACGTGTTCGTGTACGTCCCCTCGAAGTAGATCACCTTGCCGCCGTCGCGGTCGAACTGCGGGTGGTGCACCGGGTTGTAAAAGTCCTTGCGGTCGTGGGTGAGGATCTTGGTGGCCGTCCCCCACGGGCCGGTTGGTTGCTCCGCCTCGGCGTACCACACGTCCCCCAGAAACGACTCCTTCCCGCCGATCTGGTTGGCGACCATCACCCACTTCTTGCGGTAGGCGTTCCAGTTCACGCTGCCCCGGTGCATCACCAGCACCGTGCCCTTGCCGTCCTTCAGTTGCACCCGCGCTTCGTCGGCGGTCAGCACTTTTGCCTTCACCAGCTTCGCTTCGTCCTCGGCGGTCAGCGGCGGCGCGCCTGTTCGCCACTCGTACTTCACCCGCCCCTTGTCGTCGCGGTCGATCTCCGGCTTCGCCACCGTGCTGCCCGACTTCAGGCAGGTGAACGCCTCGTACTTCGTCAGGTCGGTGAACGCCGCTTCGGTGGCCGGCACCCGCACCAGCGGGAACGGGTTGCCGAAGTAGACGAAATCCTCGTGCTTGAACGTGTGCCCGGTGGGCAAGATCGGCGTGGTCAGCGGCACGTCGGCGTGTCGCACGAACTCCTTCTTGGCGTCGTCGTACACCACCAGCCCGCGGGCGTGGACGGCCATCTTGGTGTCCACCTTGGCGTACTCACCCCACAAGCGTTCCTTGCCGCCCTTGCCCGGCAGCGGCAGCAGGCTCTCGATCCACGTCGGCCCGTCGCCCGGCATCTTCGCCACGCCCTTCACGAACCCCTTGCCGTCGTCCAGGTAATCAAACTGGTACGGCTTCTCCGGGTCGAGCTTGGCGGCGGTGGTGGCGGCGGTCATGTGGAAGTTGCCGAGCGGGTACTTGGCCTGCGTGGTGTCGCCCCACAGCCAGAACAGGCGGTCGCCGTAGGGGGCCATGAACACGCTGTCGCAGCCCAGCACGCGGGCGTTCTTGCCGGACGTGTTAAACGGCACGTCGCGGCCGGCCTTGATGCTCTCCGCGTACACGCCGTCGCCGGTGACGCGGTGCAACCGCTCGGCGATGTTCACCCGCTTCACCTTCACGCGCACCGTCTCGCCGGCTTTCGGTGTGAGCCGCACCCCGCGGATGCCGAACCCATCCTTCGGCACCTCGTACCCGTGGGCAATCACGCTGAAGAACACCTCCGTGTCCATCAGGCCGGGTTCGTCGAACGCGATGACGCCGGCGTTGTCGGTCACGTACCGCAGGTGGTTGGTGGTGCGGAGTTCGACCAGCGGCACGGCTCGCCCGGTGGCGTCGTCGGTGACTTCAATGACGCACGGCTTGACCGGGGCGGTGAGGAGGAGGGAGAGGAGGAAGACGGACATGGGTGGTTTCTCTTGTTAGCCCGACGCGCGAGCGAGGGGCCAGCGGTCATGCGGATCTAGGATGCGACTGTCAGTGGGTGAGGGGCAGGTCGCGTCTCCGCATGACCGCTGGCCCCTCGCTCGCGCGTCGGGCTAACAGGTGGTTCGAGGTGCGACGACTGTTCCATTTCCGCGTTGCTGGTTCGCCCCGCGCGCGCGCGTCGGGCTAACTACTGCGCGGCCGCCGTGCGGAGCAGCCCGACCAGCACCAGCAGAATCGTCAGCCCGACCAGCACCCACTCGGGATTGTGGCGGAAGAAGCGGCCGAACCGGCCGGCGAACCGGATGCCCCACCGCTTCGGCCGCATCGTCCGGATGTGTCGCCGTAGTCCCGCGTACCGGGCGAACAGCCCGACCCGACCCGCCGCCCAGTCCGCCGCCACTGCCGCCCGCTGACTCGGCACCAGATCCCGCAGCACGGCCGCCGCGTGCGGTTGCGCGAACACCGCGAACACCAGCCGCCCGCCGCGGTCCAGGTCGTCGGTCAGGTCGGGGCGGGTGTCGAACAGCCGCAGCAGTTCCTGCCGAGTGACGAGCACCAAGAACACCGCCTCGGCCGACTGCACCGGCTCGGTCGGCACGCCGACCACCGGGCCGATCCGCTCCCACGCCACCCGCAGTCGCCGCAGGAAGGCGAGGTCGCGGTACAACTTGCGGCGGTCGGTGCGGGTGGCGGTGGCACCGGCCGGGGGCGGGGGCAGGTCGTCGTCGGCCAGCACCAGAGGGTCGGCTTCGAGCTGCACCAGCGGGCGGGGCGGGGGCACGACCGGCGGCGGGGGCAGGTTCACCGCCTCGGCTTCGACCACCTCGTCGTCCGCCCCTTCGTAATCGACCACGACCGGCGACGGGAGCGGCAGCGGCAGCGGTTCGGCAAACGCGAACGCCTGCGGCTGCGGCTGGCCGAGGTCGGGCAGTTCGTCGAAAAGTGAAGCCGGCTTTGCGGCGGCGGGCGGCGGAACGGACACGGCGATGAGCGCCTGGGCGAGGCGGTTCATGCCTTCGGTGACGAGTTCCGGGTGGAGCAACTGGTGCGGGCGGAGGGTCTCCATGCGGGCGAGGGCGTTCTGCTCGGCGAGCGCCGCGTCGACCGCCCCCGGCGGCAGGCCGAGCAGCACGCGGTCGTCCAGCGGCCACACGCCGGCCGGGAGCGACAACCACTGCTGAAGGAGGGCGAGGTTCATGCACGATCTTTGTAGGGCGGGCCGAGCGGGCGGGGACGCTTGCGCTCCCCGGCGACGGATCCGGTGCCGGCCGACGGCACTCGCATGTTTGGTGGGACCGGCGATTTCGTGTGCTAGTCTTCACGCAATGGTCGGGTTCGCACCGGTCTATTCGCTCGGAACCCAACAGCGGCGAACACGTCCGCCCCACCCCAATGAATCGCATCCCCCGCCCCGACCCGACCACCCTCCGCACCCAGATCTGCCAAGTGGACGGCATCTCCACGTTCAGTGGCGTCATCCAGATGCCGACCACCCGCGTGCGGGCGGTCGACTGGAAGACCGCCCCCAAGGCCGACTGGCGGTCCGAGATCCTGACCCTGCTCGGCCAGGGGGGAATGGCCTCGGTCCACCTGGCCCGCGACCTCATGCTCGGCCGGAAACTGGCCATGAAGGTGCTGGCCACCTCGGCCTTCGAGCGGTTCCGCCGGGAGGCCCGACTGCACGCCATGCTCGAGCACTCGGCCATCCCCCCGCTGTACGACGCCGGCCGGCTGGGCGACGGGCGGTTCTTCCTGGCCATGAAATACGTGGCCGGGCATTCGCTCGCCGACCTGACCACCGGCCCGCCGACCGACACGGTCGACCTGGACACCCGGCTCGGCTGGTTCGAGCAGGTGGGGCACACCATCGCCTACGCGCACGCCAAGCGGGTCCTCCACCGCGACCTGAAGCCAGAGAACGTGATGGTGTCCGGGTACGGGCGGGTGTACCTGATCGACTGGGGGTTGGCCAAACTGCACGACACCTCGCCGGCCGACGACCCCGGCACCGGCGAGCACACTACCTTGGGCACTCTGGCCTACATGGCTCCCGAACAGACGGGCGGTGGGTTCGGGCGGGCGACCGAGGCGACGGACGTGTTCGGCCTGGGGGCGCTGCTGTTCGCCCTGCTCACCGGGTCGCCGCTGTACGTCGGCTCGGCCGTCGAGGTGCTCCAACAGGCGAAGAGGTGCGACCCGTCCGGGGTGGTGGCGCGGTTGGCCGCCGCCGACACCCCGCTGCCACTGGTCGGGCTGGTGCGGCGGTGCTTGTCAGTACGCCCGGAGGATCGTCCCGCGTCCGCCCGCGAGGTGGTGAACGCCGCCATCCGCTTCCGCCAATCCGAGCGGGTGGGGGCGGACCGCTGAGCGCGTGCGGGGGGGTCACCCGACCGCGGCGGTGGCCGTCAGTGTGATCCGCAGCACCTGCGGCATCGTCCCGATGCGTGTCACCTCGCGGCCGCTGATGCCGCGGCCGACGGCCATCACCGTCCGCCCGTTCTCGAACACGCCCTGGTCGAACCGCCGGCCGTAGATGCTCGGCACGAAGATCGACCCGATGATCGGCACGCGGATGCCGCCGCCGTGGACGTGCCCCGCCAGCACCAAGTCCACGCTCTTCGCACACGCCCAGTAGAAGTTGTCCGGCGTGTGGCTGAGGCACAACCGGAAGCCGGCGACCGGGGCACCCATGAGGGCGGTCGGCGGGGTGAACCACGGCCCCTCGTGCCCGATCATCACCACCGGCACGCCGCGGACGGGGATCGCCTTCCACCCGTTGCCCAGCACGGTCAGGCCGACCGCCTTCAGTTCCTCCCGCACGCGGTCGGGGTCGTGGTGCAGGTCGTGGTTGCCCAGGATGGCGACGCCGGCGTCGTTCCACTTCAGCTTGCCCAGCAGCGGGCGAATCCACTCGTGGTGCGTGTCCGTGTCCACGTAGTCGCCGACGTAGGCGAGGATGTCCGGTGGCGGTTGTGCGGCGAGGTGGTCGAAGAGGGCGTCGAACCACTGACGCGACGGCGTGCCGTGGAAGTGCAAATCCGAGATCACCAGCACCGTCAGCCCTTCGAGCTGCGTGGGCAGCCACTTCATCCGCAACTTCAACTCGGTGAACTCGACCCTCAGCGCGTTGTTGAACGGCAGCTTCGCCGCCATCGCGAACTTGCCGTCACCCGCCGCCGCCCGCCCGAGCTTTGCCCCGAAGTCGATCACCTCGGACGATTCACTCACCACCGCTTCGGGCTTCCGCCGCAGCATCCGGTAAATGGTGAAGCCGGGCAGCACCACCCCGCCGAACACCACGCACACCCCGGCGTACCGCACCGCCCACGTCGCCCACTCGTCGGCGAAGTCGAACCCGCCGTCGGTTTCCTTCACGCGGATGGCGAACAGCAGCAGTGGGAACGCGAGGATGTGCAGGCCGGTGAAGAGCCGCCACACTTTCAGGAACACTTTCGGCAGCGGGCGGCCGTACAGGTGGCTGAGGATCGCCGTCCAGATGGCGGCGTGACCGACCCAGGCGACGACGAACGGGAGTAGGAGGTGGGTGGGCATGGATGGGTTCCCTTCCCTGGGGAGGGGCTGTCACCATTTGGTGAGGGCAACCATTCGCCGCGGAGCGGCGACAGAAGTTAGCCACGGCCGGTGCGAGCGCAGCGAGCGGAACCCCTGGACCCGACTCCACCCCTGGCTAACATCTGCCGCCGCTCCGCGGCGGGTGTCTGGTGCGACGTCGGCCTCAGCAATGACTTGGTCTCAATCCGAACTACACCTTCCCTTTCGCCCGCAGCCGCTTCCACCGCTTGGTCGGCTCCACGTGCCCCTCGGTCACCAGCACCAGGTTGTCGATGAACTGCTGCGTGCAGTTCTCCCAACTGTACTTCTTCGCCTCCTCGATGCAGTCGTCGCGTTTGCCGGTGGCGAGTGCCGTCGTGATCGCCTTGCCCAGGT
The DNA here is from genome assembly GCA_031441625.1 of Planctomycetia bacterium. Taxonomy (GTDB): domain Bacteria; phylum Planctomycetota; class Planctomycetia; order Gemmatales; family Gemmataceae; genus JALHQU01. The sequence continues at coordinate 7,260 of JANNQE010000679.1, read as the reverse complement.
CTTCGTCGCAGGCCCCAAGCTCCGGGCGGGTGATGATGTCCACCGGCCCCGTCGCCGGGAAGGCGGCGACCGGCACCCCGCACGCGAGTGCTTCGATCACCACCAGCCCGAACGTGTCGGTCAGGCTGGGGAAGACGAACAGGTCGGCCTGGGCGTACTGCTCGGCCAGCGTCTCCCCGCTCAGGTAGCCGAGGAACTTGGCCGCCGGGTACTTCTTCTGGAGCGGCAGCTTGGCCGGCCCGTCGCCCACGACCACCTTCGTGCCCGGCGTGTCGAGCTTCAAAAAGGCCTCGATGTTCTTCTCGTTCGACACCCGCCCGACGTACAGCAGCACCGGCCCCGGCCACGGCGCGGCCTGCTTCGGCCGCGGGCGGAACAGCTTGGCGTCCACCCCGCGGCTCCACCGCCCGTGCAGGCCGTTGAACCCCCGCCGCCGCAGCTCCGCCTCCAGGCTGGGCGTGGCCGTCATCATCGGGTCGGCCGCCGCGTGGAACCACCGCAGGTACGGGTACGTCCACGACTCGGGGATGAACGCCAGTCGCCGCAGGTACTCCGGGAACTTGGTGTGGTAGCTGGTGCTGAACGCCCAGTTGCGGCCGCGGCAGAACTGCCGCACGGCCAGCCCGAGCGGGCCTTCGGTGGTGATGTGGACGTGGTCCGGCTGGAACTTCAGGATCCGCTTGGACAGCGGGCCGGTGCGGGGGAAGCAGAGGCGGATTTCCGGGTAGAACGGCACGCCCACCGACAGCAGGCCGGACGGCTCGACGACGTCCACCACGTGCCCCATCGCCCGCAGCGTCTGGGCGGTCATGTCGATGGTGCGGACGACGCCGTTCACCAGTGGGTACCAGGCGTCGGTCGCCAGAATGATCCGGGCCATTTGGGGGGCAGACGAGGAGATTGGGAACGGTGGAAGACGTGTTCTATGAACATCGACCCGTGCGGGGGAGCGGGCGCAATCGCGGGTCAGTTTCAGTCTCACCACTTCCTCCCCCACCCGCCGCAATCGGCACCCCGCCCGCAAGTGACGAACCCGCGGACGGTTGCGAATCGCCCACGGAGCGGGCACCGACACGGTGCCAACCACTCGTTCGGCGCGCGGCGTTCTGGCGCAATCTCATCCGAGCGGCAGCCCTCCGAGATAGGCTGCGACCGCGCAGGAAAATCACATTTTCGGCGAGATGCATCCAGCACGGTGACGCCTACGAATAGAGCAGTGCCCCATCTGTCGCCCGTTCACCACGAGGTCAATCATGCGGTCACCGATGCCCTGTCGCTTTCTGGCTCCCTGTCTCATCCTGTTCCTCGGCTCTGCCGTGTTGGCCGCTGACCCGGCGAAGCCCGCGGATCGCGAAGCCGTCCTGGCGAAACTCAAGGCGAACAAGGTCGGGGTCGGCGGCCTGACCGTCCCGGCCAAGGATGGCGGGCCGCAGATCAACCTCGGGCTGGCTCAGAACGGCGAAGTGGCGAACAACGCCACCGACGAGAACCTCCGCCTCCTCGCTCAACTGCCGGAACTCGAGCGGGTCACGATCTACTACGGCAAGTACACGAAGGACGGGATGTCCGCCCTGGCATCCCTGACGAACCTGAGGGGGTTTGAGATCTACAAGTCCGACGTGCCCGCCGATGCGTTCGCCATCCTGCCGAAACTGACGAAACTGACGTATCTGAGCCTCGGCGACTACCCCGTGACGGATGAGGTCATCGGTTACGCCGCGCAGATTAAGGGGCTGAAGACGTTCAACCACAACCAGTCCGCCATGACCCCGGCCGGCTTCCTGAAGTTTCTCAATGGGGTCGAGAGCCTGGAACAACTCACCCTATTCGGGGACTACGTCGATGACGCCTGCATGAAACGGATCGGCCAGATGAAAGACCTGAAGCGATTCTGGACGAACAGCAAGACGATCACTTCTGCCGGGTGGGTGCATCTGGCCGGCTTGTCTAAGATGGAAGATCTATTTCTGTCCGGCACGAATTTCGGCGACGACGATACGCGCTCTCTGGAGGGCATGAAGAATCTGAAGTCCCTGGTGCTTAACAGTACCAAGGTCACCGACAACGGGATGCCATCGCTCGCCGGGCTGACGAAACTGCACGACCTTGGCCTCCAAGGCACCAAAATCACGGACAAGGGCATGGCGGCGGTGAAGGACATGACCGAACTGGACAACCTTTGCGTTGGCATGACCGACGTGACCGCCAAGGGACTGGCCTTGGTGCCCAGGAAGGAGCGGATGCAGATGATGCGCGTCGGCAAGGGAGCAATGACTGCGAAACAACTGGATGAAATGATGGAACTTTATCCGAAGACGCAGATCTTCGACCCGAGCGGGTACTGGACGCCGGAGCGAGTGAAGGCGGCGATGAACGAACTGGGGAAAGATGTACCGGGTTGGAAGAAGGGGGCCGATTCGATCGAAGGGCGGAAAGTGGCGACGGCCTCCCAGAAGCGATGGCAGGCCGTCCGCGATCAGGACGTGGCTGCGTACAACACGGTGGTCTTCGACGCCGAGTTTAACCGGACGGGCCCCGATGCAAAACGCCGGGACTACACCGCGATCGCGTTCGAGACGTTGAACGACCCGAAGAAGAAGCTCGACGCGGTGACCGTGTCGGATCTGGTGATTGTGGTCCTCGGCGGCGAAACCGCGATCGAGACCGGGCGGGCCGTGGGGACGAAGAAGGGTCTCAAGGAGCCGGTTTGGGATGTCCTGTACACGGCGACCTGGGTCCGCAAGGACGGGAAGTGGTGGATCGTCAACGAGCACCAAAGCCCGGCGAAGTAAGAGGCCGTCCCAGGCAATGCCCCCGTGAGTGACGCCGGTTGACGCCTTCGGCCCCTGCGTTCGCAGGGTTTTTTCGTTTCCGGGCAGGCGGTGGCCGTGGCCGCGAGTGGTCCCGCGGGCCGGTGCCGGTCGGTGGGAGTGCCCCTCCCGCGTGTGATCGTTGTCCCCGACTCGGCCAAACGCTACTCCGACGCCGGCGGGTCCGGTGGCACTGACACCGGGGTGTCACTCGGCGGCGGGTCGGGCACCTTCACCCCCTCGCCGCCTGCCGTATCATGTCCCCCGTCCGGCTCCGGACGGAGGCCGCCCGCCGATGACACACTCGCCCGCCGACGCCCTCTACCCGCCCGCCCCCGCCGGCGTGCCGGCCGACCTGTCCCGCCCGACGGCCGCCTACCGCTCGCAGGCGGCGGCCATGATCCTCGGGCTGGTGCTGTTCGCCGTCTTCTATCTCGCCCTCATCTCGGCCATCGGGTACGGGGCGTACTGGCTGTTCAAAACCCCGCCGATCCTGTTCAGCGGCCGCGGCGGGTGGTTCCTGGTCGCCATTCAATACGGCGGGGCCGTCGCCCTGTCGCTGCTCACGCTGTTCCTGGTGAAGGGGCTGTTCAAGGGCCGCAAGGCCGAGCGGACGGCGCACGTGCAACTGAAGCCGACCGACCACCCGGAGCTGTTCGCCTTCATCGCCCGCGTGTACGCCGATGCCGGCGCGCCCCCGCCCCGCCGCGTGTACGTCAGCCCGGACGTGAACGCCGCCCTCATCTACAGCACGTCGGTGGTGAACCTCGTCATCCCGCCGAGTAAAGACCTGCTGCTGGGGTTGGGGCTGGTGAATGTGGTCACGCTGGCCGAGTTCAAGGCGGTGCTGGCCCACGAGTTCGGCCACTTCGCCCAGCGGAGCGTGGGGTTGGGGACGTATCTGTACGTGGCCAATCGGGTGATGCACGACGTGATCCACAGCCGCGACGGGCTGGACCGCTTCGTGGACGGGTGGGCGGCCATCGACCTGCGGATCTCGTTCCCGGCCTGGATTCTCAAGGGGATGCTCTGGGTCATTCGCGGCATCCTGAGCAAAGCGTACACCGCGCTCAACCTGACGCACCTCTCCCTCAGCCGGCAGATGGAGTACAACGCCGACGCCGTGGCCGTGCGGCTGACCGGGTCCGATTCGCTGTTGCACTGCCTGTCTCGGCTCGACTTCGCCAGCGACTGCCTGGGCGACGCGGCGAAATCACTTTCTGCCGCCGCCGACCACGGCCTGCAAACCGACGACCTGTTCGCCCACCAGACCACCTCCGCCGACCGCCTCCGCCGCGAGAGGAAGAACCCACTGCTGGGCGTGCCGCCGGCGTTGCCCGACGACCCGACGCAGACGGTGCAGGTGTTCCCGCCGGAAGACGACGGCGTGCCGGAGAAATTTCGCAGCCACCCGACCCACCACCAGAGAGAGGCGAACGCGAAGAAGTTGTACTTCCGCAGCCCGACGGACGACCGCTCACCGTGGCTCCTGTTCGGCGACACGGCCGGAATGAAGCGGGACGTGACGGCCGTGTTCTACCGCGACATGCTGGGCCGGCCGGAGAAGTATTCGCCAGTGCCGGCAACTCAGGTGCAGGCGTTCATCGCCGCCGAACACGCCGAGACCACCTACGACCCCCGCTACCACGGGCTGTACGACGACCGCTTCGTGGACGCCGGCGACATCGACCCGGTGCCGGGGTGGGCGTGGGACGCCGACCGCGTGCGGGCGTGGCTGGCCGACTGGCCGCCGGCCGACCTGGAACAGCGGATGAAGGACTACAACCGCATGCAGGGTGAAAGCCACCTGCTGAACGGGCTGAAGTCGGGCGAGCTGGTGCTGAAGGGGAAGACGTTCACCCTGCGGGACCAGCAGTACACGGCCGGCGACGTGAAGCAGTTGGCGAAGAGCGTGGACGACGAACTGGACGCGGCGGCCAAGGCGCTTCAGAAGCTCGACCGCGACGTGTTCCTGGCGCACTGGTCGCTCGCCCGGATGCTCGACGCCGGGCACGGCGGCACCCGCACGAACGAACTGCTCGCCCGTTACCAGTTCCACCACACGGTGCAGAAGTACCTGCGGCGACTGATCGGCGAGGAGGGGCGGCTGAAGTGGGTGTTCGAGACGGCGAGCGGTGAAAAGCTGGACGAGGGCACTTTCGCGGCCGTGCGGGAGGCGCTCGGCAGCGTGTACCGGGCGATGTCCGACACGCACGCCGACGCGAAGCGGGACTCGACCCCGGCGCTCACCAACGTGCCCGCCGGCACGCGGTTGTTCGACCTGCTGGCCGAGCGGAGCGACGGCCCGCTGCCCGACCCGCCGGGCGGCGACAGCATCTCCGGCGAGTGGGTGGGCGGGCTGTCGTCGCGCCTCACACAGATGCTCGGGCGGGTGAAGCGGGTCCACTTCAAGAGCCTGGGCGGGCTGCTCACGTTCCAGGAAAAACTGGTGCTGGAAGACAAGACGAACCCGCCGCAGGTGGAGTTCCTGCCGACCGAGAGTTAGCCCGACGTGCAAGCGAGGGACCACTTGCGAGCCGAACGGTATCCGGTGTCCGTTGGGGGTGGGGTCATAAAATGCCCGCTTCCCACTGGGACCGTTGATGCCGGCTGTTGAACCGATTGCCGTTGTTGGATACGCCGTCCGCTTCCCCGGCAGCGGCCCCGACGCGGAGCACTTCTGGCGGAACGTGGCGACCGCGACCGATTGCTCCCGCGAGGTGCCCGCCGGCCGGTGGGTGCTGCCGCCCGAGCAGTGCATCGACCCCCGCATCCCGCACCCCGATTCGGTGCCGCACGCCCGCGGGTACTTCCTCGACCCGTTCACCCCCGACCTCACCGGGCTGAACGTCTCCGCCGCGCTGGTGGAACAGCTCGACCCGCTCTTTCACCTCGTGCTCGATGTCGGCGGGCGGGCGTGGCACTCGGCGAGCACGGCGACCACCGACCGGCGGAAAGCCGGCGTCATCCTCGGTAACATCTGCCTGCCGACGGAGAAGGCGAACGCCATCGCCCGCAAGTACCTCACGAGCGAGACCGTCGCCGTTCACCCGCTCAACCGCTACGTCGCCGGGTTGCCCGCGGGGTTGTTGACGAAGGCGCTCGGGCTTGGTGGTGGGTCGTTCACGCTCGACGCGGCGTGTGCGTCCAGCTTGTATGCGGTGAAGCTGGCGTGCGACGAACTGCAAAGCGGGCGGGCCGACGTGATGCTCGCCGGCGGGGTGAACCGGGCCGACAGCCAGTACACGTCGATGGGGTTCGCCCAACTGCGGGCGTTGTCGCCGTCCGGCCGCTGCTCGCCGTTCGACGCGAAATCCGACGGACTGATGGTGGGCGAAGGGGCCGGCGTCTTCGTGCTGAAGCGGTTGGGCGATGCCGAGCGTGACGGCGACACCATTCACGGCGTGCTGGCCGGCTGGGGGCTGAGCAACGACCTCGTGGGGAACCTGCTCGCCCCGGCGAAGGAGGGCCAACTGCGGGCGATGCGGGCCGCGTACACGATGGCCGGGTGGGAGGCGAACGCGGCCGACCTGATCGAGTGCCACGCCACCGGCACGCCTGTCGGCGATGCCGTCGAGTTCGACAGCCTGCGTGAGTTGCGAAGTGGGGGCAGCGGACGTGCCGTCATCGGCAGCGTGAAATCGACCGTCGGGCACCTGCTCACGGGGGCTGGGGCCGCGGCGCTGGCGAAGGTGTTGCTGGCGATCAAACACCGCACCCTTCCACCGCAGGCGAACTTCACCCAACCGAACCCCGCGCTGAAGTACACCGACGGCCCGCTGCGGGTGCTGAGCAAGGCCGAGCCGTGGCTGGTGGAAACCCCGCGGCGGGCGGCCGTGAGCGGGTTCGGGTTCGGCGGGGTGAACGCGCACCTGCTGGTGGAAGAGTACGCGAGAAAGAGCACCCCCCTCCCGGTTGCTTCGCAACCGACCTCCCCCACAAGGGGGAAGGTGGGTGTGGGTGCGGACTCATTCACGCGGACGGGCACGCCGACCACTCCCACCTCCCCCCTTGTGGGGGAGGTCGAACCGCGGAGCGGTTCGGGTGGGGGGGTGACTGAACCCATCGCGGTGGTGGGACTCTCCGCGCGAGTGGGGCCGTGGGAGACGACCGACGACCTGCGGGCGTTCGCGCTCGGCGGCGGCACGAAACACGAACCCGTGGCCAAGCACAACGGCTGGGGCGACGTGGCCGAGCGGTGCCCGCCGGGGCAGTTCATCGAACGGCTGACGGTGCCACTCGACCGCTTCCGCATCCCGCCGAACGAGCTGGCGGAACTATTGCCGCAACAACTGCTGATGCTGCAAACCGCCGCCGACGCGATGGCCGACGCGAAGGCGGTCGGCGGCGAGCGGTGCGGCGTGTTCGTGGGCCTCGGGCTGGATTTGAACACGACGAACTACCACGTGCGGTGGAGTTCCCTGAGCGGGGGCCGTCAGGCCCCTGATTG
>JANNQE010000678.1:0-2081 GCA_031441625.1 Planctomycetia bacterium | reverse complement strand
GAAGGTGCGGTTCGTCACCGCCGCCGGGCTGGTGACCGAGTTGGAGGAGGCGCACCAGCAGCACCGCCTCGACCGCACGCTCACGGCTCTCGACCGGCTCGACCTGCTGATCGTGGACGAGTTGGGCTACCTGTCGTTCAGCCGCAGTGGGGCGGAGCTGCTGTTCCAGGTGTTCGCCGACCGGTACGAGCGGCGGAGCCTGCTGATCACCAGCAACCTGCCGTTCGGCGAGTGGGGCAGCGTGTTCCAGGGGGAGCGCATGACGGCGGCGTTGCTCGACCGCCTGACCCACCAGTGCGAGATCCTGGAGCTGACCGGGGAGAGCGACCGCTTCCGCGAATCGATGCAGGCGAAACAGGCCAAGGCGGGTAGAACAGCGAAGACGACCAAGGCCAAAAAGTGACCCCACTCACCCCGCTTCAGTGGACCGGGATTCGGTGTTGAAGTGGACCTGAATCACGTGTTGAACACCAACGGCCCGCGTGTGGGATGTCGAGCCGAAGCCGCGGAAAGCGAAAGCCCCGCTCAAAGGGCATGACTGGCTGCCCTCGGGGATCGCGTTCACCCCCGACGGCAAGCGGGCTGTCACCGGGAGCGAAGACAACACGGTTCGCATCTGGGACGCGGCGACGGGCAAGGAACTGGCCGTACTCAGGGGGCACACGGCCGGCCTCCGCGGCGTGGCATTCAGTCCGGATGCAACACGCATCGCCTCCGGCGGGGTGGACCGCACCGTTCGCGTGTGGGACGCCGAGACGGGGCAGGAGAAGGCCGTGCTGAAAGGGCACACGGCGGAGGTCCGTAGCGTGGCGTTCAGTTCGGACGGCACCCGCATCCGCTCCGGCAGCCTCGACACGAGGTTGTGCGAGTGGGCGGACGATTCGAGACCCCAGAAGTGACGCCGCACCCACCTCGCACTTCGTTCAACGTAGCTCTCCGGTGAGGAGCGTGGTCGGGAATGGCCCGGAACCAGCGGCATCCATCGGTGACGAGGTCGAGGCGCGCCGGCTCTCTCGGGTGGGGGGGTCGGGAGTCAGGCGGCGCGTCGGCTTCGGCCCTGGGCCGGGGCGTCGGGCAGCAGATCCCCCACATCGTCACCGGCGGAACGGACGGCCAGATGGTCGAGCACGTCGCGGAGGTACGACCACGGATTCAGGCGATGCCGCATCGCGCTGGCGCACACGCTCAGCAGCACGGAAGCGGTCTTCAACCCGCCGTCGCCGCCCACATGCAGCCAGTTGGATCGTCCGATGGCCAGCGGACGGATGGCCCGCTCGGCGGCCCCGTTGTCGATGACGAACCGGGCGTCGTGGAGGTAGCGAACGAGTGACGCCCACTGATTCCGTGAATACGCGACGGCCTGACCGAACAGGCTCTTCGGTGTCGCGGAGAGGTATTGCACTTCGAGCCAGTCGGCGAACGCGGCGAGGATCGGCCCGGCCCGCGTCCGCCGTACCCGCACATCGTCGGCGTCGGTGAACCTCTCGCCCCACTTCTCCCGCTCCTCTCTGACCTCGCGTTCCACGGCATACAGGGTGCGGATGAAGGCCAGCGCCTCGACCGCCCGCGGGTCGCTCGGCACGGCTTCCACGAAGTACCGCCGGGCGTGCATCCAGCACCCGAGATGCCGCACGTTGTCGTGGACGGCGTTGTACCCGTCGTAGGCGTCGGCGTGGACGAACCCGCGGTAGCCGCCGAGAAACGACTGCGGGAACTCCTGCCGACGGCCGGCGGTCAGGTCGAACAGGGTGATCTTCCCCAAGGAAAGTGGACAGTGATCTAGATGACCGTTTCGTAAGTCCGCCGCCAGTGGCCTGGACAGTGCTCCGACTGTTGGCATCAACTGCACCCTCGCCGAACCCGAAAGGCCGCAGGGATGCCGCCCATGCCCCGTCCGTTCGCTTCCACCGTGCTTCTGTCCGCCGAGCAACGCAGTACGCTCGACTCACTCGTCCGCGCGCGATCCACGCCGCAGGCGATGGTGTTCCGCTGTCGGATCGTCCTGATGGCCGCACGACCCGAGCAACCCACCAACCAACAGGTGGCGGACGCCCTCGACTGCGACCGCCATACCGTGGGTC
>JANNQE010000677.1:0-1986 GCA_031441625.1 Planctomycetia bacterium | reverse complement strand
CGGGTCGAAGCCGGGTGTCCGACAATCCGGCTTCGACCCGCACTCCCTCCGCGCGACTGGGACTCACCCGCCCACGGTTCCATCAATACTCCGGGATCACCATACCGTCGTCGGCCTGGATGAGCAGCTTCATCAGCCCGTCGAAGTCCTTGATCTGGTCGGGCCGCACCACCCGCACCGACTCGTCGCACAGGGCGATGAGCAGTTCGCCGAACGGCTTCTTCAGGTCCGGCAGCTCCTTCTTCGGGTCGAACGGGAAGTCGTCCGGCTTCGCCCACGGCACCGCCTCTCCGGCGGCCACTGCCATGATCGTGTTCGACGAGCCGTCGGTGATGTTCTGAATCTTCTTGCTGCCCAGCGTGTCGAACGGCGACCCGCCGCCGACGAACACCTTGTAGTGCGTGTGGTGCGTCTTGCCCGTGTAGTCGCCCCGCGGGTCGATGTACGTCTTGATGGCCGTTTCGCTGAACTTCTTGTTGTGCTCGCTGTCCCACGGCTCGTCCAACTTGAACTGCTTGTACAAGTTGTTTTGCTCGATGAACGGCAGGATGGCGACACGCCAACTGAGCAGCGGCTTGCCCTTCTTGTCGCAGATGGCCGCCGGCGGGAAGCTGCCGTGCGTGTCGTGGTAGTTGTGCATGGCCAGGGCGATCTGCTTCAGGTTGTTCATGCTCTGCATCCGTGAGGCGGCGTTGCGGGCCTTCTGCACGTCCGGCAGGCCGATGCCCGCCGACACCACCGCCACGCCCACCAGCCGGGCGGCGTCGGGCGGCAGCGCGATCACCACGCTCACCGTCTTGCCGTCGGTCTTGAGCGGCGGCTCGGCCAGCAGTTCGTCGATCGTGTTCAGCCCGCCGAGCATCCCCAAGCCGGCGGTCGCCTTCACCAAGTCTTCGAGCGGGCGCGGGGTGTCCTTCTTCCGAGCCGGGTCGCCCTTCACCAACTGCTCGGCCTGCTGCCGCGGTTCGACCAACTGCTGCCGGCCCATCTCGGCCAGCGCTCGCAGCGCCTTCTCGCCACCTTTCGCATCGTCGGCCGAGGCGAAGCCGATGGCCAGCGTGACGTTCACGTCCTTCTCGAAGTCGGCCGTCAGCACGGCGGTTTCGGCCGTCAGCAGCGGCTTCAGGTTGTCCGGCAGGTCGTTCTTCAACTGGTCGGGAATGGGCAGGGCCTTCACGTTCACGCACGCCACCAGCGGCTTCGTCGTGGCCAGTTTCACGGCGTCGGCGAACGCCTCACTCGGTTTACCTTTCAGGTTCAGGAAGGCCGGGATCGTGTCCGCGTCGCCGAACACGAGCGTCTTGTCGTCGGCGAAGTGGACGGCCACCCCGGCCAGCTTGTCGGCCGTGTACGCCTTCCCGTTCGCCTTCTTTTCCTCGCCTTTCGGCATGTACTGCTTCTTCACCTTGTCGGCGTCGAACGGCTTGTTGAATGCCAGGATCGTCACCGTCCGCAGGTCGGCCATGTCCGGGCTGGCATACGGCAGGGCCACCGTCGTCACCCGGTCGAGGGTGGACGGGGCCGGGGTGAAGTCCTTGTCGAGCGTGTCGAACGCGGACGGGCCGGCCTTCTCCACCACCTTGCGGATCGGCTTGAGCGAGTCGCTCTTCCACACCTCGGCCACCCGCACGTGGGCGAACCCGAGCGAGTCGCCGGGGACGAGCGCGAGGTCGGCGGACACGGCCGAGGTGGTCGGTTTGGACGGCTGGGCGGCCACCGGCGGGGCGGTCGGGCGGGTGGCGACCACCAGCGCCGCGACCACGCCGATCATGGGCACCAACACGGCGAGACGTCGCAGTGTGCGAGTCATGGGAACCTCAGTTGGGGTAGGTGCCGCCTGCCGGGCGGCACTCGTCATGTGCCGCCCGGCAGGCGGCACCTACCCCAACTGAGGTTCCCATGACTCGCACACTGCGACGTCTCGCCGTGTTGGTGCCCATGATCGGCGTGGTCGCGGCGCTGGTGGTCGCCACCCGCCCGACCGCC
>JANNQE010000676.1:0-2739 GCA_031441625.1 Planctomycetia bacterium | reverse complement strand
CCCCCCCCCCCCCCCGGGTTCACCACCCAGGCGGCTCGCCATATCGGTCACTGGTTGAACTGGAACTCCTTCGTGTTCAGCAGCGCCCACAAGATGTTCTCGTAGGCCGTCCGCTTGTTCTTCTCGTGCTTGGCGACGTGCGCGAGCGACACCTTCAGGTCGTTTTCGGTCGGCTTGCGGCCGAACGCCCACAGGAAGATGTCCTCCACCTTCTCGGCGTCGGTTCGCTTGTCGTCGGCCTTCGTCAGCGCCGCGATCCGCCCGCCGTTCGACACCTTCCCCTGCACCTCGTCGCTGTTCAGCAGGTGCAGCGCCTGCGCCAGGTTGGCCTCGCTCACCCGCTCGCACTCGCACGCGCTGATCCGCTGCGGGCGGCCGAACACGTCGAGAAAATAGCTGCTGAACGACTCGTCCGGCAGTTGCAGGGCACGCCGCGGGCCGTTGCGGTCCTTCGGCAGCCCGCCGAAGGTGGTCGGCGAGTCCGTCACCTGGTTGACCGCGTCGAGCAGCACCTCGGCTTGCAGCCGCTTCGGGTAGTACCGGGCGTAGGCCTGCTTGTCGTGCTTGTTGAACTCGTTCGGCACGGCGGAGAGCTGGTACGTGCGGCTCTTGCAGATCGTCTTCACGAGCGCCTTCAAGCTGTACTTGTTGTCTACCAGATTCTTGGCGAGTGCGTCGAGCAGTTCCGGGTTGCTCGGCGGGTTCGTCACACGCATGTCGTCGAGTTGGTCCACAATGCCGCGGCCGAAGAAGTGCGCCCAGTAGCGGTTCGCCACGGCGCGGGCGAAGAACGGGTTCTTCGGGTCGGTCATCCAGTCCACCAGCTTGTGCCGCGGGTCGTCGTCGGTGCCCACCTCGATGGCCTCGCCGTCGAGCGGCTTCATCGGGGCCGGCTTGCCCGTCCGCTTGTTCGTCACGCTGCCGGTCGCCTTGGTGTACACGATCTGCGCCCGCGTCTGCTCGTTCGGGTTGACGCTCACCTTCGCCACGTCCTTCCGCCCCACCCGGCCGAAGTACGCGGCCAGCCCCCAGTAGTCGTCCTGGCTCCACTTCTCGTACGGGTGGTGGTGGCACTGGGCGCACGCCAGCCGCTGACCGAGAAACACCTGCGCCACGTCGTCCACGAACTGCTCGGCCTTCTCCAACTCCTTGAACCAGACGGTCGGCGGGTTCTTCGCCTCGTCGCCGCTCGCGCCGAGGATGTTCCGCACGAACTCTGAGTACGGCATGTCGGCGGCGATGGCGTCGCGGATCCAGCCGTGGAAGGCGAACGTGCCCTGCGCCCGGCCGCTCTCGCCGCGGCGCTTCACCCGCAGCACGTCCGCCCACTTGTTGGCGAAGTAGTAGCTGTACTCGCCCGTGTCGAGCAGCGTGTCGATCAGCTTGTCACGCTTGTCAGCGGCTTTGTCGGCGGTGAAGTCGGTCACTTGTTTCGGCGTCGGCAGCGTGCCGGTGATGTCCAGGTACACCCGCCGCACGAACACGTCGTCCGAACACAACACGCTCGGCACCAGCCCGAGTTCCTTCCACTTCTTCACCATGAATTCGTCCACAACCGTCTTCGCGGCGAACGTCCAGTCCGGCGTCTTCACGCCGAGCGGCACCACCGCGCGGAAGGTGCTGACTTTCCCCTGATACCGGGCCATGACCGCCGCCTGCCCGCTCAGCGCGAGCGTGCGGACCAGTCCGGTGCCGTCCACGTTCGCCACCTCGCCGTCGTTGCTCTCGTACTGCGCCCGGCGGGTCACGTCTTCCACACTGCCGTCGGAGTAGTGGGCGTACACGGCGACCTGCTGCCGGGCCTGCCGGGTCATCACCCGCACGTCGGGGAACACGGTGATCTTGGTCACCGTCGGGTCTTTCTCGTCGCCGAACGGCATCCCCGCCGCGACCCACCGCCGCACCACCTTGTACTCGTCGCTGCCCGGCTCCATCTTCTTCCCGCCGCCGTGCGGCACCGCCCCGCTCCCCTTGAGCAGGAACAGGCTCTGGTCGGGCGAGGCCGGGAACAGTCGCCGCCCGCGGCCCTCCTTCATGAGCGTGGTGTAATCCAGTTCCGGGTCGAACCCGAGGAGCGACAGGCGGAAGCCGTTCTGCCCCGACTGCTTGCCGTGGCACCCGCCGCTGTTGCACCCCAGCTTGGTGAACACCGGCACGACTTGATTCGCGAAGTTGATCGGCCGACTGTCGCCGACGTGCTGCACCGTGACGGGCACCGTCGCCGACTTGTCGCCGAACGTGACGACGATCTCGGCAGCGCCGTTCGCCTTCGGCAGCACGCGGCCGGTCTCGCTCACGCCGGCCGTCTTGCCGTCGGTGGCGTACTTGCTGTCGTGCGTCAGGTCAACTTTGCGCCCGTCGGCGAGGGTGGCGGTGACGACCAACTGCGCCGAGGCGTCGTCGCCCGGCAGTGTCAGCTTGTCCGGGTCAACGGTGAACGCCTGGATGTCGCCCGGCTTGGGGAGTGGGGCGTCGGTCTGGGCGAAGGCGGGCAATGCGAGGAGCGCGGCGGCGAGCAGCGCGAACGACCGCGGCATGAGAGGTGCCCTCGGAGGCGGGGTCAGACTCGGCAGTCAGTTGGACCGCCCGACGACGGCAGGAGTTCCGTCGGCCGGGGGGTCCGGGGGGTGGGCTAATTGTGCGGGACGAACCGGCCCGAAGCAAGTGCCGAGTGGGAGGCGCGTTTTGGCGAGCCGTGCTCCGTGAGGAGCCGGGTGACTTTCAGAACCCGGTTCCTCA
>JANNQE010000675.1:0-26531 GCA_031441625.1 Planctomycetia bacterium | reverse complement strand
TGCCGCCCTTTGCCGATGTGCATCGGCCCGCGGCCGCCGTCCATTGTCGTCGAGTACGTCACCTGGGTGCCGTCGCGGGTGCTGACGCTCACCTCCCAGTGCCCGTCCGGGATGTCCTTCAGCACGTCGCACACGAACGTCACCCGGAACGGCTGGCCGAAGTACAGTTGGGTGGTCGGGGTGCCGTCGAGGGTGGTGAGGGCGACGGTTCGGAAGAGCGCCTCCCCCTTCACGTCCTGGTGACGCGGGGCGTTGTCGGCGATGACTCCGGTGGTCGCCATGTCCGACCCGGCGCTCAGGTAGCGGTCCACCACCATGTCCACGTCGCCGTCCGCCGCCACCTGCCCGCCGTCGATCAGGATGGCCCGGCTGCACAGGGCCTTCACCGCCGTCATGTTGTGCGACACGAACAGCACCGTCCGCCCGCTCCGGCTGACGTCACTCATCTTCCCCAGGCACTTCTTCTGGAAGGCGGCGTCGCCGACGGCCAGCACCTCGTCCACCACCAGGATCTCCGGGTCCAGGTGGGCGGCCACCGCGAACCCGAGCTTCAGGTACATCCCACTGCTGTACCGCTTGACCGGCGTGTCCAGGAACTTCTCCACCTCGCTGAACGCTACGATCTCGTCGAACTTCCGCGCCACCTCCTGGCGGGTCATGCCCAGGATGGCCCCGTTCAGGAAGATGTTCTCGCGGCCGGTCAACTCGTTGTGGAAGCCGGTGCCCACCTCCAGCAGGCTGCCCACCCGCCCGTGCAGGTCGATCTCCCCGGCCGTCGGCGGGCTGATGCGGGAGAGCAGCTTGAGCAGGGTGCTCTTGCCCGCCCCGTTCCGCCCGATGATCCCCACCCGCTCGCCCTGCGCGACCTCGAAATTCACCCCCCGCAGCGCCCACAGTTCGTCGCGTGCGGCCGCCTTCCGCCGCCGCCACGGCATGGCGGCGGCGAGCGACTCGCGGAGGGTGCGGTAGGACGCCTGTCCGCCGCCGCCCAGCCGGAATCGCTTGGACACGCCGCGAACCGAAATGGCCGAGGTTCTCATCCCTGGGGTTGCTCCTGTTTCGGGGCGGGGGTGTCGGCGGGGTCCGCCTTCGGTTTTCGCACCAGCACGCGGGCCGGGTTGCCGACCACCGTCTTGGCGGCCGCCACCTCTCCGATGACCACCGCGCCCATCCCGACGAGCGCCTTCAGGCCGATCTTCGACCCCGGCCGCACGCACGACCCGGCGCCGACGTACGTGGATTCGCACACGACCACCGAACCGCTCAGGACGGCCGCCGGGGCGATCATGGCGAAGTCGCCGATGACCGTGTCGTGCCCGACCGTGCAGTTGCTGCCCAGCCACACGTGCCGGCCGACCCGCACGTTGCCAGCCACCACCGCCCCGGCGTTCACGCACGTGCCGACCCCCAGTGCGGTGCGGGTGGAAACGGCGGCCTGCGGGTGAACCAAGGTGGCGAACCGGTCGTCGGCCATCGCGAGCGACTGGACGATGTCCGCCCGCTTGCGGTAGCTGCGGTCGCTGCCGATGGCGTTGATCACTTTCGTGTCCGCCGGCAGTCCGGCGGCGGCCATCAGGCCGCCGAGGACGGTGAACCCGTACACCGGGGTGCCGACGGCTTTCGAGTCGTCGAGGAAGCCCGCGACCGTCCAGGTCGGGGTGACGCGGTTGATCGCGTCCACCACGTCGAGGATGTCCATCGCGTTCCCGCTGGTGCCGACGATGACGAGTGGTTCGGGCATGGGTTTAGCGGGGTCCGCCTTCGGCGTGCAGGGCGGTCAACTGGGCGACGATGTAGGCGTGGTCGGAATCCGTCAAGGACGAGAACAGAGGCAGCAGGAACACCCCGTCGCGGGCGGCTTCCGAGTGCGGCAGGTGGTAGTCGGTCCGGCCGGCGTAGGCCGACTCCTGGTGGGCGTTCATGATCCCGCGGCGGGTGGACACCCCGCGGCCGAGCAGTCGGGTCATCCACTCGTCGCGGGTGAGCGGAGACGCCGGGGTGACCCGTACAGCGTACGACTGGAAGTTCGTCCGGCAGCCGGCCGGCACCACCGGCGGTTCCAGGCCGGCCAGTCCGGCCAGGGCGGCGGTGTACTGATCGGCCAGTTCCACCCGCCGCCGCAGGATGCCGGGCAGGCGCTTCAACTGCTCCCGCCCGACGGCGGCCTGGATGTCGGTCATCCGGTAGTTGAACCCGACCTCGTGGTACTCCTCGAAGATGACGGTGCTCGCCGAGTGGCGGACGGTGTCCGGCACGCTCATGGCGTGCTGACGGAGCAGTTTGAACTTGCGGTCGAGCGCCGGGTCGGCGGTGGTGATCATCCCGCCGTCGCCGGTGGTGATGACCTTCCGCGGGTGGAACGAGAAGACGGCGACGGTGCCGTGCGGGCGACCAATCCGCTCCCACTGGTCGCCCACGCGAACCTCACTGCCGATGGCACACGCGGCGTCTTCGACGACCGGCAGGTGGTGCCGGTCGGCCGCCGCCAGGATCGCCGGCAGGTCGCACGGCAGGCCGATCTGGTGGACCGGCATGATCGCCTTGGTCCGCGGGGTGATGGCGGCGTCCAGCCGGGCCGGGTCGAGGTTGTACGTCTGCGGGTCGATGTCCACGAACACCGGGGTGGCCCCGCAGTACCGGACGGCGTTGGCGGTGGCGATGTACGAGTGGCTGACCGTCACCACCTCGTCGCCGGGGCCGACCCCCAGGGCGTGCAGGGCCAGGTGCAGGCCGGTCGTACAGTTGGACACGGCGGTGGCGTGGGGGGCACCGACGTAGCCGGCGAAGTCGGCCTCGAACCCGCCCACCTCCGGCCCCTGCGTGACCCACCCCGACAGGATCGCTCGGCGGGAGGCGGCGGCTTCCTCTTCGCCCAACTCCGGCTTGGCGATGGGGATCGTCGGTCGTTTGGCGGCGGTCATAAATTCACCAGGCGTCGGTTAACGGTGCGGGTCGCGGCGCGATTTCGTCCACTAGACTTCCCAGTTCCGCTCTCGCTCGTGCTTGAGCAACTCTGTTGCGGCCGGTTGAGTGGCGTACCACTCGCGGAGTCGTACGAGCCCGTCGGCGAGAGAGACGGTCGGGGTGAATCCGAGCAGCCGTTGGGATACACCCGCGTCCGCGTAGAGCCGGCGGACGTCGCCCGGCCGGTCGTCCTGATGAACGACCCGGACACCCATGACTCCAACGACAGTTGCCACGAGTTGGGCCAGTTCGTTAATGGTCACCTCGGTCGCCGAACCCAGATTAAGGGTTCTGCCGACGGCCGCCTCGGTCAGGCCAGCCGCCAGGATGCCGGCCGCCGTGTCGGACACGTAAGTGAAATCTCGCGTCTGAGTACCGTCACCAAATACGATCAGCGGCTTCCCGGCCATCGCACGCAAGAGAAATTTCGGGATCACTTCCCCGCAATCCCCTTCGTGATGTGAGCGGGGGCCGTACGCGTTAAACGGCCGAACGACGACCGTCGGCAATCCGTAGGTGTGGTAGTACGCGGCGGTGTACCGCTCCCCCGCCAGTTTGGACGCCCCGTAAACGGTCAACGGGGCGGTCGGGTGGTCTTCCGTCATCGGCACCCGAACGGCGGTCCCGTACACCTCCGAACTGGACACGTAGACGAATCGCTTCAACCCGGTCGCCCGAGCCAGGGCGAGCAGTCGGAGGGTGGCGGAGGCGTTCACCTCGTGGTTCTCTTCCGGCGAGTGGATCGAATGCCGCACGCCCAGGCAGGCGAGGTGGTAGACGCAGTCGGCCGCTCGGATGTAGTCGGACAAGCGATCCGTGGCTCGCAGGTCGATCTCGACCAGCCGGCACCGCTCGGCCGATAGCCCGGCCAAGTTCTCCCGGCGGCCGTTGACCAAGTTGTCGATGACTGTCACCTTGGCCCCACCGTGGCAAAGTTGGTGGACCAACTCCGACCCGATGAACCCTGCCCCCCCTGTCACCACGACGTTCATTCCAATTGCTAGCCGCGTCATCAGCAGTCTCCACTAAGATTCAGGGGTATACTGGTGGCAAAGTTCCGATCCGGTTGGTGGGCAGGCCCCACTCCGCCCGAACACGGTCCGAGGCCATCCCAGTGTGCCACTTCGCCGGCACGGCACGAGTCTCGTGAAATGACACTGTTGGCGGAGGGGATCGCGTGCCCGGTCGGGACACATGGCCCTGCGGGTTCGTTCCCGCAGATTCACCCCACATTAGGGGATTGACTGCTGGTCACGGAGGGCGGCCACTGAAAACGGGTACGGGGTCAGATCGGACACCGTCGCCGCCATCCGCTGGGCCTCCCGCCTCCACTCCACCAGCCGGCGAACCCCCTCGTCCAGCGTGACGGTGGCGGTGAACCCCAGCTCCCGCTCCGCCTTGCGGGTGTCGGCCAGGCGGCGGGGCACCGGGTTCACCTTCCGCGGCGGGTGGAACTCCGGCTCCAGGTGGTACGCCCCCGTCACCCGCTGGATGGACCGCCACAGGTCGAGCAGGGAGGTCTCACCGCCGGACGCCACGTTGTACACGTGGTTGTCAGCCGGGGATGAGAGGGCGAGGACGTTGGCACGGGCCACGTCTTCCACGGACACGAAGTCCATGCTGGCCGACCCGTCCCCGTGGATGACCGGGCGGGTGTTCCTGTCCACGCTGTCTAGCCAGCGGACGATCATCTCGGTGTATGCGCCGGTCAGGTCCATCCGCGGGCCGTACACGTTGAAGTACCGCAGCCCGACGGCCGGCAGGCCGTACATGTCGTAGTACGCGTTGGCCATGCCCTCGGTGAACAGCTTGGCCGCCCCGTACAGGGTGCGGTTGCCGTACGGGTGGTGCGTCTCGGCCGTCGGGAACACGTCCGCCGCCCCGTACACCGATGCGCTGGAGGCGTACACCACCTTCCGCACCTTGGCTGCCACCGCCGCCTCGAACACGTTCAGCGTGCCGGTGCCGAGCACGTCGATGCAGTCGCGGGGCTTGTCCGCGCACAGGGTGATCCGCAGGGCCGCCTGGTGGAACACGTAGTCGCACCCGGCCGTCGCCGCCCGCACCGCCTCGCGGTCGCGGATGTCGCCGACGATCACCTTCAGCCCGCGGTGGTTGAGGGCCGCGATCTCCAGGTTCTCCCGCCGCCCGCGGATCAGGTTGTCGAGCGCGCGGACCTCGCCCGCCCCGGCGGCGAACAGTTGGTCGGCGATGTGCGACCCGACGAACCCGGCCCCGCCGGTGATCAGCACCGTCGCGCCATTGAACGAGAACGACATGAGTTAGTAGCCTCAGGCGAGAGCGTCCGACAGTGCCGCCACCACCGCGTCCAGGTGGCGGGCCGTCATCTCGGGGTAGAGAGGGAGAGAGAGGCACTCGCGGGCGAACCGCTCGGCCACCGGGAACGCTCCCGCCGGATGCCCGAGGTGCTGGTACGCCGGCTGCAAGTGGACGGGCACCGGGTAGTGCAGCCCGGTCTGGACTCCGGCGGCCTCGAGCGCCGCCCGCAAGCGGTCGCGGTCTGGGTGACGGACGACGAACAGGTGCCACACCGGGTCGCGGCCTGGCGCGACCACCGGCAGATCGATGGGCAAGTCGGCGAGCTGTTCCAGGTAGCGGGCGGCCAGCTCGCGGCGGCGGTCGGTCCACGCCGGCAGCCGCTTCAGCTTGATTCCCAAGACCGCCCCTTGAAGGGCGTCCATGCGGTAGTTGAACCCGATTTCGGTGTGCAGATACCGCTGCGGCTGGGCGTGGTCGCGGAGGCGGCGGTAGCGGGCGGCGAGGGCGTCGTCGTTCGTCACCACCGCCCCGCCCTCGCCGGCCGCCCCGAGGTTCTTGCCGGGGTAGAAGCTGAAGCACCCGGCCTGGCCGAACCCGCCGACCGGCTTGCCCTGGTAGGTGGCCCCGTGGGCCTGGGCCGCGTCCTCGATGAGCGTCAGCCCGTGCTTGTCGGCGATCGTCATCAGCGGGGCCAGGTCGCACGGCTGGCCGTACAGGTGGACCGGCAGGATGGCTTTCGTCTTCGGGGTGATCGCCCGCTCGACCAGTGCCGGGTCCATCAGCCCGGTGTTCGGGTCCACGTCCACGAACACCGGGGTGGCCCCCACGTAGCTGACCGCCCAGGTGGTGGCGACGAACGTGAGCGGGGTGGTGATCACCTCATCGCCCGGGCCGACGCCCGCCCCGATCAGGGCGAGGTGCAGGGCGGACGTTCCGGTGTTCAGGGCGACGCAGTGCTTCACCCCGCAGTAGGCGGCGAACGCCGTTTCGAAGTCGGTCACGTGCGGGCCGAGGATGTACCCGGCGGAGTCGAAGATGCCGGTGAAGGCGGCCAGCGCCTCGTCGCGGACGGACGCGGCCTGGGCCTTCAGGTCCATGAACGGGACCGGCAGGCGGGCCGGCGGGGCGGCCTCACGGGCGAGTGGGGGGGCGATTCGGATCATGTCTCGGTGTCGTGGAGTTCGGACAAGTCAGTCGAGTGGTTCAGGTCCGCGTTCGGAGCAGGCGGGCCGGGACGCCGCAGACGACGGTGTTGGCGGCCACGTCTTTCGTTACCACCGCCCCGGCCCCGATGAGGGCACCTTCGCCGATGGTCACGCCGCCCATGATGACCGCCCCGCTGCCGATGGACGCCCCGCGGCACACCCGCGTCTGAACCACGGCCCAGTCGGCTTCGGTCTGCGGCTTGCCGTCGGCCGTCGCCCGCGGGTCGAGGTCGTTGATGAACATCACCCCGTGGCCGACGAACACCTCGTCCTCGATGGTCACGCCTTCACAGATGAACGTGTGGCTGGAGATCTTGCACCGGGCGCCGACGGTCACGTTCTTCTGGATCTCAACGAACGCCCCGACGCGGGACTCGTCCCCGATCTGGCACCCGTACAGGTTGACGAAGCAGTGGACGGCGACGTCACGTCCGAGCCGCACCGTAGGCGAGATCCGCAGGCCGTTCGCCGGGTCGGCCCGCTCGTGAGAACCCGTTGCCATTCGAAAACCCCATGTCGGTCAGGGCGATCCGCCCACCTTGTGCCTTGATGCTGCGGGTGGCGGCCTCCATCAGCCGCACCACCCGCACCCCCATCCGCCCGTCGCTGATCGGGGTCGCCCCGGTGCGGACGCAGTCGGCGAAGTGCGACACCGCCACCTGAAGGGCCTCGGCCGCTTCGACGTGCGGACTCCACACGTCGCCGGTGCGGTAGCCCACTCGCAGCTTGCGCAGCTCCTCTTCGCCGTCGGAGAGTTCGATCCCGCGGTCGTACACCTTGACCGGTTCGGTCGGGTTCAGCTCGTTGAAGATGACGCTCTTCTTCGACCCGGCGAAGATCATCTGCCGCACCTTCACCGGCGACAGCCAGTTGACGTGAACGCTGGCCATCAGCCGGTCGCCGTAGTCGATGTTCACGTAGGCGATGTCTTCGATGTCCGGGGTGGCGTGCCCGCACCCCCACGCCGAGATGCTGCGGGCGGTGCCGCCGAGCAGGTGGTCGATGATGGACAGGTCGTGCGGGGCCAAATCCCAAATGACGTTCACGTCGTGCTGGAACAGGCCGAGGTTGATGCGGACGCTGTCCACGTAGTACAGGTCGCCGAGTTCGCCGCCGTCGATCAGTTCCTTGATCTTCCGCACGGCCCCGGTGTACAGGTAGGTGTGGTCCACCATCAGCACGCGGCCGACCTTCGCCGCCAGGTCGGTGAGGGCCTGCGCCTCCCGCGCGCTGGCGGCCAGCGGCTTCTCCACCCACACGTGCTTGCCCGCCTGAAGGCACTGGGTAGCGAGCGGGAAGTGCGTGGACACCGGGGTGGCGATGGCCACAGCGTCCACGCCGGCGTCCAGCAACTGGTCGAGCGAACTCACCTTGGCCGCCGCCGGGTAATTCCGCCCGACCGCCTCCAGCCGGGCCGGGTTGGCGTCGCAGATGGCCACCAGTTCGGTCTTCGGGCAGGCGGCCAGGTTCCGAATCACGTTCGGCCCCCAGTACCCGCACCCGACGACACCCACCCGCACGCGATCCATGGGACGACTCCGATCGGAGGAAGGGTCAGATGACATCGGCGAACTCGCCTTCCACCCGGCGGAAGTACGCGCACCCGGCGAAGAACAGCACCACCACCGTCGCCGCCGACACCCCGAACTGCACCCACGGGACGGGCAGGCCGAGGAAGGCGGCGCGGAATGTGCCGACCAGCCCGGTCATCGGGTTCAGCCACAGCACCCAGCCGAACACCCCGTCCGGCTCGGTCGCCGGCTGCATGTACACCGTCGGGGTGGCGAACATCCAGAACTGGACGAGGAACGGGATGACGTACTTGAAGTCGCGGTACTTGACGTTGAGCGCCGCCAACCCGGTGCCGACGCCCAACCCGGCGGTGACGATCATCGCGTAGGCCACCGGGCCGAGCAGCAGCGACCAGCCGAGCGGGATCGGGTGCCCGGCGATCGCGTACCCGACGGCCACCAGCACGAACACGACGAACGCGATCAGGAAGTCGACCACCGCCGCCCCGACGGCGGCGAACGGGATGACGATGCGGGGGAAGTAGATCTTGGTCACCAGTCGCTCGGACCCGACCACGCTGTTGCCGGCGGTGGACACCGCGGCGGCGAAGAACAGCCACGGGATGAGCCCGGCGAAGGCGAACAGCGGGTACGGCACCCCGCCCGACGGCAGCCCGGCCAGCCGGCCGAAGAAGACGGTGAAGGCGACCATCATCAGCACCGGCTGGAGGATCGCCCAGGCCATACCCAGGGCGGTCTGCCGGTAGCGGACCTTCACGTCCCGCCACACGAGGAAGACGAGCAGTTCGCGGTACGCCCACACGTCGGCGAAGTGGAACACCTGCCAGCGGCCGGTCGGGCGGATGCGGACGACCGGGGTGTCAGCCGACGGGGGGGCGTCGGGCGGGCGGACAGCCGTCGTGCCGACGGGCAACTCCAGATCGACCCCGGTGAGCGCGCTCATGCGGTGTGGTGTTCCCGGTTAGGCTTGTTGGATTCGGAGCGACGGCAGGGCGGGCTGTTCGGCCGACCGCTGGGTCGCGTCGGCGTCGGCTTCGGTCGGCACGGCGAGCAGCAGTTGACTCAGGCGGAAGGGGATGCCGACCACCCCGACCGCCGTGGTTAACACAAGCCGCGCGTCCAGCCAGAAGTTCTGGCGGTCCACGTAGAACAGGTCGAGCGACAGTTTCCGGCGGACGGATTCCAGGTCGCTGTCCGGCGGCAGTTGCACCTGAGCCAGGCCGGTCAGCCCGGGGTTGGCGTCCAACCGGCCGAGGTAGCCGGGCAGTTGGGTTTCCAACTGGGTGACCAACTCCGGCCGTTCCGGGCGGGGGCCGACCAGGCTCATCTCCCCGCGGAGGATGTTGAACAACTGGGGCAGTTCGTCGATGTGCGTCTTCCGCAGGATGCGGCCGACCCACGTCACCCGCGTGTCGCTCTTGCCCGACGACCAGACGATGCCGCTCGTCGCCTCGCAGTTGTGGGTCATGCTGCGGAGCTTGTACATGACGTACGGCCGGCCGTTCCGCCCCAGCCGCACCTGGGTGTACACGGCCGGACCGCGGGAGGTGAGTTTCACCGCGGCGGCGGCGACCGCCAGCACCGGCAGGGCCGGGATCAGGACGGCCGTGCCGGCCAGCAGGTCGAAGCACCGCTTCCACCACGGCAGCGGGGTGTCACCGGCGGCGACCAGGGGCGACGACTCGTTCATCGGTGAGGGGACCCTTCGGGTGTGGGACTGGGTCAGGGCGTTTGGGGTGTCGAGCCCATTTCCGACAGGACGACCCCGCACACCGGGGCGGAGACGGCCTTCACCCGCGCGACGGCCTCCCGCAGGTCGCCCACCCGGCTGACGTGGCGGCGGGCGGCGAAGAGCACACCGTTCACCCACCGGGCGGTCACCACCGCCTCCGGCGCGGTGAGCACTGGGGGGCCGTCGATCACCACCACGTCGTACCGTCGGCGGAGTTCGATCAGCAGTGCGGGCAGGCGGCTGTCCAGGTAGGCGTTCGTCGTGTACACGTCCGACCGGCCGGCGGTGAGCAGGTCGAGCCCGTCCACCGGCCCAGGCTGGAGGGCCGACTCCAGGGGGGTCAGCCCGCACACCACGTCGCTGTACCCGTCGGTCCGCTCGGCCGGCAGGTAGGCGGCGGTGCCGGGGTGCCGCACGTTGGCGTCCACCAAGAGGGTGCGATACCCACACCCCGCGAGGCGGCCGGCGAGCAGTCCGCTCACCGTCGATTTCCCTTCCCCGGCCGCCCCGCTGGTCACCAGCAGCACGTACCCGTGCGGCCCGCTCTTGGGCAGCGCGAGGCAGCGGATGACATCCACCGCGTCACACAGGCGGTGGAACTGATCCCGGTGGGCGACCGACGCCGGCGGGGCGAGCGCCTCCCGCGCCGCCTGATCGACGCGGGGGAGGGTGCCCAAGAGCGGGGCGATGCCGGCCACGTCCGCCGGCGATTCCACCCGGTGGCGGAGGGCGGACAGCACGCCCACCAGGAGGAAGGCGGCGACGAACGCCCCGCCGGCCACCCCGAGCGCCGTTTTGAACTGCTTGTCCGGGTTCGGCACCTGGGAGATGACCGCCTCTTCCAGCAGGGTGGTGCGGTCGGGGGCCTTCTGCTCCACCTCCATGGTGTCGATCTGCCGGGCGATTTCCGTCACCCGCGCGTCCTCGCGGGCGGCTTGCACCCGGATGGCTTCGATCTTGAGGAGCGAGCGGGTGAGGCGTTCGGTCCGATCCTCCTGCTCGCGGATCTTGCCCTTCAGTTGGGTCGCGTACCCCTCCATCTTCTTGGTCAGATCCTGCCCCTCGGCCCCGGACGCCAGGCCGACGGGCAGGGCCACCGGGTCGGCGGGGCGACCGGCCGAGCGGACGCCGCGTGTGATGACCCGCTTCCGCTCCTCAATCCGCTTTTCCAGTTCCGCCCGTTCGGCCAGTTTCTCACGGTAGCCGTCGTCCTGTTCGTACCGCACCAGGGTCACCCGGCGGTCCTGGAGGTAGTCGTCGAGGGCGGCCAGTTTGGCCGAATCGCCGGCGAGCGTCGGGTCACGGTCGAAGGCGTCCTGGAGTTGTTGTGCGGCTGGCTCGTCGGCCGTCGGCTTGACCGGGGGAACCCCTGGGGCGGCCGGAACGACCGCGAGCACTTTCGACTGATCGATGGTCACCTGCACGCCCCGCAGGTGGTTCTGAAGCTGCTGAGTCGTCAGGAAGACGTCGTCGCGAGTGGCTTTGACCATGATCGGGTCGCGGGTGCC
Organism: Planctomycetia bacterium; assembly: GCA_031441625.1. GTDB lineage: Bacteria > Planctomycetota > Planctomycetia > Gemmatales > Gemmataceae > JALHQU01. The sequence continues at coordinate 15,310 of JANNQE010000675.1, read as the reverse complement.
GGCGTCCTTCTCGGCCAGGTCGCCGATCTCTTCCACCCGCTCGTCCCGCAGCCTGGTGGACCCGTCCAGCAGGGCCGTCAGGTCGGCCAACCGCTCCTTCCGCCGGGCCTGCTCGGTGTTCACGCCAATGGCCAGGTAGCTCTCGCGGACGGCGTCCAGGATGAGGATCAGTTCGTCCGGCTTGGGGCCTTTGAGGGTGATCCGCAGGTGTTCGGGGGCGAGCGCGAAGTCGGCCTGGATGGTCGTCTCCAGCCAGCCCAACGGGTCGGGGTTGTTCTCGATCAGGCTGAGGTGCTTGTCGGCCAGCCGGTCGATCGCGGACTGGAGCACCCGCCGGCTCTTCAGTGTGGCGATCTGCCCCCGCTGGTACGTCGAGAAGTCCGTCCTCCCGTCGGGGGTGTCGTACAGGATCACCGGCTTGTTCTGGGCCACGTGCAGTTGGGTGCGGACGGTGTACGCCGGCGTCCCGAGCAGGCTGTTGACGAGGTAGAAGGCGAGCACGGCGGCGGCGAACGCCAGCCCCACCGCGAGGAACCAGTACCGTCGCACTCCGGCCAGCATGCGCCGCACCGACACCGGACCGGCCGCCACTTTCTTGGTGGGGTTGGCCGAGCCGAGGGTGAGAGGCCCGGCGGCACTCGTCCCCCGGAGCGATTCCGCTCGCGACAGGGGCGCGGCGGAATGCGATTCCGGGAAGACGGCGGAAAGGTTGACTTGGCTGTCGTCCACGTCGGCCATTGTGTCGGCCCTGTTCGACTGTCGCGACGTACTCCGTTCTTCTGGGTGACAGAGTCCCCAGTTCGTCGCGGGTGGTATCCACGGCCGTGGTGTCGGTGAGGACACCCTGGCGTGTGATCCGACTCCAAAAGCAGACCGTGCGCCGACCGCGACGATCCGAGGGCGTGCGAGGCACACGGAGGGAGGAAGGGGAGGTCGAAAGCTACTGGAAACGCTGAAAACTGAGGTGCGGACCGATTGTCCGAAAAGTGATGACGGACTCAAATTTTTCCTCACCACCTGCTCTTGCCGTGAGGTTGTCGGTGACACCACGGTGGGGATCAAGACACAACTTGTCACCTGGGCTGTCACCCGAACGTGTGTCACCGCCGTGTCGCCAGCCGGCTGTAGGGAGTCAACCAGTTTTCCCTTCCACCGACAACTCGAGTTCCCGTCCGAGCCGGGTGTGGCCATAGGCGTTCTCTGCGAACTGGGAGAACTGCGATGGTCACGGACGGCCAAGTCCGCAAGCTGCGGCACTTTCTCGACCAGGGAATCCCGTTGGCCCACGCGGCCAGGAGGACAGGGATGTCCGACAAGACCGCCCGTCGCTACCGCGACGGCACCCCACTGCCCCGCGCCCGCCCCAAGGTGCCGCCGGACCGCCGGCGGCACGACCCTCCGGACGCCGCCCGCCGGGTTGCGTCCGGGACTTTGACCCGGGGGCAACCCCCCAACCTTGGAGCTTACAATGATCCAGACAGACCCGACCACCTCGCGGCCGACCGCCGCCGACATCCTCCGCCGGGCCGAGCACCTGCTCGCCCGCCCGTCAGGGTGGCTCGCCACCCGACTCGTGGGGTTCGAACTGACACACCCGCCGGCCACCCACATCCCGCCCCACGGCTGGTCTGATCTGGTAGCCACCTGGGAAGGGGACCTGCCGACGGTGTCCGAGATCACGGCTGTTGGAGCGGACGGCCAGGCAGTTCGGCACACCCAGGCTCGCCGCGCGCAGGCTCGGAAGAGTCACACGAAGGCCACGCGACGGACGCTTCGCGCCGCCGGCGTCCGACTCACGACCCTGATTCGGTGCCGATGGCCGAGCGACCGTGCGTTGTAGTACTAATGGGGCCTGACAGGATGGGAGGAAGGTGCTTGACCGGGACCGAGTGCGGACGGAAACTGATCCGAAACCGGCACCGATCTCCCCGGATGCCGTCATCTGGGAAAGATCGGTCAATAGCGAAATCGCCGTCGCGCCGCGAATTACCCCACCAATGAGAGCCACTCCGTGACGGCCACCTCTCTCCCCACTGTTGAAAAGACCGTCGTATGCGCCAGCTGCGATGCAGCCTGCCTGCTCACCGCACAGGTTCGCGACGGGCGCGTGATCAAGGTCAAGGCAACGGACATTCCCATTCTCCGCGACAACATTTGTATGAAGGGCATCTACGCCCCCAAGTCGTTCGCCCATCCGGATCGCGTCCTCCACCCCCTCAAGCGCGTCGGCGAGCGAGGCTCGGGCAACTGGCAACGCGTGACCTGGGACGAGGCGATGGACGACATCGCACACCGGTTGAAGCAGGTCGTCGAGCGTTACGGGCCCGAGGCGCTGGCCGTATCGACGAGCCAGTGGAACACCTCCGTCGAGTACGGCGCCGGACGCCGCTTCATGAATCTGCTGGGGTCTCCCAACTGGATCAGCGGTGTCGCCCTCTGCGCCGGAAACACCGCCGCCATCAATCGCATGGTCTACGGCTGGTTCCCCTGGCCGGATTACCTCGCCACGAACTGCATCGTGTTGTTCGGGCACAACCCCAAGCGCCACTCGTGGACGCCGTTCTACAACCTCATTCGCGCCGCCCAGCAGCGGGGTGCCAAGCTCATCGTTCTGGACCCGCGGAAAAGTGAGAGTGCGGAACGTGCCGATCTCTGGCTCCCACTTCGTGCCGGGACCGATGCCGCTATGTGTTTGGGCTGGCTTCACGTCTTGATCGAGGAGAATCTCTACGACCGCGCGTTCGTTGACAAGTGGACGGTGGGGTTCGAGGCCCTGAAACAGCGCGTCGCCGAGTACCCGGTCGACCGCGTCGCGAAGATCACGGGGGTGAGCGCCGAACTGATCCGCCAGGCGGCCAGGATGTATGCCACCACTTCGCCCGCCGTGATCCCATGGACGCCCATCACCGACCAGCAGGTCTCCAGCACGTCCGCGATCCGCTTGCACTGCACCCTTCGTGCAATTACTGGTAACCTGGACGTGCCCGGCGGAGACGTTTTCAACGGGTACGTCTCGGAATTCATCAGCGAAACGGACATCGAGAACCACGACGCCTTGTCGGACTCGCAAAAGGCGAAACAACTCGGTTCCGACACACATCCGGCGTTCACCTATCGCGGCACGGCACCTTTGGCGGAACCGACCCAACGAGTGTGGGGCCGCAAGTACGCCAACCTCGTCTTCGGCAGTTACATGGCGAATCCGTCGGCGGTCTTTCGGGCCATGGCGCTGGGCACGCCGTATCCCGTGAAGGCGTTCATCTCACTGGGCAACAACACCCTCATGGGTTTTGCCAACATGAAGATGATCTACCAGGGATTCATGAACCAGGATCTCGTGGTTGTCCACGAGCACTTCAAGACGCCGACCGCGCAGCTGGCGGATTACATTCTTCCCGGCGATAGTTGGCTCGAACGGCCCCACTTGTTCGATGGTTACGGGGTCATGCCCTTCGCCCAGGTCTCCGAGAAGGCGATGGAGCCGCCGGGCGAGTGTCGCGACGTTTACGACTTCTGGCGGCAGTTCGCTGTGCGGATGGGGTTCGCGGACCACTTCCCCTGGGAGGACGTCGAGAGCCTGCTGGACTACCGCCTCCAGAAAACAGGGATGTCGTTCGAGGAATTCGCCAAGAAGTACCGGATCTACGTGCCGACGCCGTCGTTCCGGAAGTATGAAAAGACGGGGTTCGCGACGCCGTCGGGCAAGGTGGAGCTGTCCTCCAGCATTCTCGAGAACTTGGGCTTCGATCCGCTACCGTATTATCGAGAGGCGCCGCAGCCGGATGAACGGTTTCCACTCTCGTTGTTCATGGGGGTTCGCGAAGACGCGTACTTTCAAACGGGGGGGCGACACGTTCCGGAACTGCGTCAGCGAAGCCCCCTGCCCAAGATGTTCATTCACGAGGAAGACGCGCGTCATCTCGATCTGAGAGAGGGAGATTGGGCGGAAATTGAAACTCGCGCTGGCAAAATGAAGGCGGTGGTGGAGATCCGCAAGGACATGCCCCGACAGTTGGTGCGGGTGCCACACGGCTGGTGGATGCCTGAAACGAAACAGGGGAAGGATCACCTCTCCAGTGCGTGGAAGTTTTCCGATGCTCAGATTACGTGCGACGACGAGGATTTCCTTGATCGCGAGCAGGGCATTCCGCATTTGAAGGGTATTCCCTGCCGGGTGATGCCGTGTGCGGACCCGCGAGTGGAACACTAAGGCTCACCTTCCCTGAGGCTAAGAACGCCATGCGGAGACTTTGGAATTCTGCCTGCGACCACGTCCGGGAACTCAAGGCCCGCGTCGGTGCGTTCCTTCTGCAACGGGCATCGCTCAAGCGAAATGGGCTGTTCGACAGGTTGTGTGCCCGCGTCCTCACTTGGGTGACGAACTCGTCCAACACACAACCGGACCACTACATGCGGGACGAACTCATCGACGCCGAGATTGAGTTCGATCCTCAGGAGTTGGATCGCTACCAGCAACTGTCGAAGGAGCAAGGAATTGGCACATGAACGGCATCAGGTTGGAGAGGTTCAGCGAGTGGCCGACGCCAGGACTCCCTCCAGTGTGAACCACTGACTCGAAGGTACTCCGCACTCTCCGCGTGCGGGACGAAACCGCACGCGGAGAGTGCGGAGTACCTTTCCGAACACAACATTCCTTTCCTGCGAGTCAGTAGTCGATCTTGTCGTCAGCAGGCCTCGCGCATGCGGATCTCGTGAGTCAGCACGCGACGGTGAATCTCGGGTTTATGGCTCGCGGCCGGAGTGGTCCACGAGGCGGAGGGCCGGCCGTTCCTCGGCACCGCAGTGCTGATCATCCTGGCGGCCGCCGCGGTCGTGGCCCTGGTGGCGAGCCCATTCGTGCTGGCCGGGGCGGCGTTCGCCGGGTGCGCCGCCGGCCTCGCCCGCCGCGGGCGGTGGATGGGGAGGGTCGTCTTGGCGGTCGCCCTCGTCGAAATCGTGCCCCGATTATTGTGTCCCGGGTGATCGTGTCCGGTTACCGTTAGCCGCTAAACCCTCGGGCCCGTCAGATGACCCAGCCCCCGCACGACCCCCTGGACGAGTTGATGGCCGGCTGGCAGGTGGCGTGCGGTGCGGCCGGCCGGGAGGTCGCGCCTGCCGAGTTCTGCCCCGACCGGCCGGACCTTGCGGCGGGTCTGGAACAACGGATCGGAGCGGTGCGGCGGGTCGAGGGACTCCTCCCGCCGGACGACGAGGCCGCCCGGGAAACGGTGGCTCGGGTGGAGGTGCCAGCAACCGACACACCCGCGGACGCCCCGCCGGGGTACGACATCCTGTGTGAACTCGGTCGCGGCGGGATGGGGGTGGTGTACAAAGCCCGCAACCGGGCGCTCAACCGCATCGAAGCGGTGAAGGTGACGCGGGCCGGGGAGTTCGCGGGGCCGAGGGCGCTTGCCCGCTTCCGGTTCGAGGCCGAGGCCGCGGCCGGGTTGGATCACCCGAACGTCGTCTCCGTGTATGGCGTCGGGGAAGGTGCGTCCGGCCCATTCATCGCCATGCGGTGGGTGGACGGGCGGGGGCTGGACGACCGCCCGCCGACCTCCCCGCGACCGATCGCCACGCTGCTGGCGAAGGTGGCTCGGGCCGTCCATTTCGCCCACCAGCGGGGCATCCTGCACCGCGACCTGAAGCCGGCGAACATCCTGGTGGACGCGGCCGGCGAGCCGTTCGTGTCCGACTTTGGCATCGCCCGCCGACTCGACGGGGACAGCACCGTCACCCAGGCCGGTACCCCGATCGGGACGCCGGCGTACATGGCCCCGGAACAAGCCCGCGGGGACGCGAACCTGACCGTCGCCGCCGACGTGTACTCGCTCGGGGTGGTCCTGTACCAACTGCTCACCGGACGGGTGCCCTACGGCGGGTCGGTGGCCGAGGTGCTGCGGAGGGTGCAATCGGACGAGCCGCCGCCCGACCCGCGCGACGCGAACTCGAACGTCGATGCGGACCTGCGAGAAGTCTGTCTGAAGTGCCTTCACAAGGACCCGGCCGACCGCTACCGAACCGCCCGCGACCTGGCCGACGACCTGGATCGCTACGTGCGGGGCGACGAAGTGACCGCCCGTCCGCCGGGCTTCTTCGACTGGCTGCGGCAGCTCGCCCGGACCCGCCCGGAACCGCACCCGCACTACTCGTGGCAGGTGACCGCGTGGTTCGGCGTGCTGGTGCTGCTCGCCAGTGTGGGCGTCTACCTGCTCGCCCGGTCCGGCGGAGCAGCCATCGGGGTGTGGGCGGCGAACGGCGGGTGTGCGGTGGCGATGTTGGCGGTGTTGTGGTGGTTCATGGTGCGGCGTTTCCGCGAACTGCCGCCGACCGAACGGCACTCGCTCATCATCGCCGCCGGGCATGTGGTGGTGTACCTGGCCGTCACTGCCGCTTACGTCCCGTTCTCATTCACCCACTCGGCCACTTCCGCCCTGGGCATGTACCCGGCGCTGGCCGCGTGCAGTGGTCTGGGCCTGTTCACCCTCGGCTCGACCAACTGGAGCCGCTTCTTCCCGCTCGGGCTGGCCTGCATCCTCGCCGCCCCACTGCTCGCCTTTTGGCCGGACGTCGCCCCGCTCGTGTACGGCGTCGGCCTCGCCGCCGTCATGTGGTACTGGGCGTTCACCAAGAAGGTGACATTCGGCGTGCGAGCGGGTGAAGGGGAAAACTGACAACGGCTGTCAGGGTTCGGCCGCGGCGTCCGCTCTCACATTCACTTCTTCACCCGTTCGAGTTCCGCCATGACCACTCCCGCCCCGCCCCCTCCCGCCCCGGTCGTCGATCCTGTTGCGGGATGGCTGACCGACACCCGCGTGGGGCGTGACCCCGACGGCGCGTGGGCGAAGTGGGGGGCCAAGCCCGCACCGCCGGTGTGCGGCCGGAAGTGGCTGGAGGCGTTCCGTCCGGCACCGGCCCGGTTGAGCAACGGCATGGGCACCGACCGCCAGTGGTGCGCCTTCGACTTCACCTCGCTGCTCATCAAGGGGTTCTGCCGGCCGGACGTGATCGCCGCGGCGCTGGCCGGCGAGGGCGTGTACCCGGTGCTGGCGGAGTGCGGCGGGGAGCGGTTCGCCCTGGCCACCCTCTGGCTGAACGTCATCCGCGACAGCGTGTGCGGGGCGTACCACGAGGTGGTTCTCAGCTTCGACGTGAACCGCACCCGCCCGGACGCGGTCGGCGTGAGCACCACCCCGGCCCACGCCCCGTGGGCGGTGCTGTACCCCAACTTCGGTCCGTCGGCGTGCGACGCACAATTCCTGCACTCGCTCTGGATCGACAGCCCGCTCTCCATCCTGTGGGGGCGGGAGATGCAAGGCTTCCCCAAGCACCCGAAGCCGGTGGAGAGTTCTGTCACCGACGACCGCGTAAGATTCTCGTTCGACCTCCGCTGGGATGGGCAGACGGTGCTGCGGGGCTCGGTCGGCAAGCGGTTCGGGCTGGTGCGGGAGAGCCTGGGGCTGCTCGCCACCCACCCGCTCGGTCGCGTCCTCGGCTTCCTCGCCGCCGGTTCGTTCGACGTGCCGATCCTGATGCCGAAGAAGACGGCCGAGCAGAACGGCGTCGGGCGGCGGTACGTCGGCCACTTGTGGAAGGGGCTGAACCCGGCGGCGGTGCAGGTCTGGCCGTGGGCGGCGGACGACACCATCGAGTTCGGCGACATCGACATCCCCACCGGATGCGAGGAGCACAACGGGCAGCGGCTGCTCCGCGAGGCCGTGTTCAAACCTGTGTCGGTGACGTACTTGCCCCGTACCGCCGCGTTCGTCGAAGCCGCCCCGGAACCGGCCGGCCCCGCCGGACGGTGAGCGAAAAGTTTAACCACGGAGGATGCAGCATGCGCCACTTCTCGGATCGGGTCATACTGATCACCGGCGCGGCGAACGGGATCGGCCGGGGGTTGACCCGCGCGCTGATCGGGTACGGGGCGCGGGTGGCTGCCGTGGACCGTGACGCCGCCGGGCTCGACGAACTGGCCCGCGAACTGGCCGGACGCCCGGTCGCCACCGCCGTGGCCGATGTCACCGACGCGGACGGCCTTCGGGCGGCGGTGGCGCAACTCGAAACCGCGGTCGGGCCGACTGATGTACTCATCGCCAACGCCGGGATCATGCGGCAGACGATGGCCACCGACTTCCGCCCGGAGTTGTTCGCGGCCGAGGTGCAGGTGAACCTGGTCGGTGTGGCGAACAGCATGGCCGCAGTCCTGCCGGGGATGCTCGCCCGCCGTAGGGGTCACCTGTTCGCCGTGTGCAGCCTCGCCTCGTACCGCGGCTTCCCGCCCGTCGCCGGGTACTGTGCCAGCAAGGCCGGGGTGCGGGCACTGTGCGACGCCTTCCGGGTCGAGTTGCGACTGACCGGGGTGCGGGTGACAACCCTCTGCCCCGGTGCGATCGAGACGCGGCTCCCCGATCTGGTGGAGATTCCGGACATGCCGCCGCGTTTGACAGTCGAGGTGGCGGTCGAGCGCATGCTCGGGGCCATCGCACGGGGGCGGGAGTTCTACGCCTTCCCGGCGGGGGAGGCGTGGCACTTGCGATTGCTCCGCTACCTGCCGCTGCGGGTGAGCGACTGGTTGGTCAGCCGGGGGTTCGCCAAGTGGCAGCGGAGCCGCGTAAAAGCGGCGCCACCGCTCGCTTGACCAGCGAGCGGACCGGCCGGCGGTGGCGTGAGCCAGCTCTCGTCCGCTTTCAACCCGCCCCGTGACACTGCTCGCAATCTCGTACTCGCCCCCTCGGCCGTGGTCGTCGAGGGGGTGACTTCGCGCGCACAGACCTTTTCCCTGCCGTGGCTGAGAAATTCTCCGCCGGCCGCGTAAGAGTTCATCCCCTCGTCCGCTTCCCACTCGTACAGATCGTCACCCGCCCGCGGGCGGACCGGGAGGGCTGGTCATGGACACCCCGTCGCGATGGCTCGGAGTGCTGACGAGCGGGCCGTACCTGGTCCTGGCCGCCGCCTACCTCGCGTTCATGACGTTCCTGTGGTGGCTGCGTCGGCCGGTGCGGAACGCCGGGCTGGTGGACTTCGGCTGGCCCGCGGGCCTGGTGACGCTGGCCGTGTTCTTCTTCGCCACCGGCGACGGGTGGCTGCCCCGTCGTGCGGTGGCGTGCGGGCTGGTCGGGGCGTGCGGGCTGCGGTTCCTCCTCGGCTGGGTGGTGCGGACCGTGCGGCACGGCGAGGACCGGCGGTGGGAATACTGGCGGCGGCACTGGCAGGCCGGGAACGGGCCGCTCGGCCTGCGGTCGGTCGAGGCCAACTTCTTCCTCTTCTACCACGCCCAATCGACCTTCACCCTCCTGTTCATCGCCGCGGTCCTCGCACTCCCCGCCCACGACCCGGCGGTCGGGTTCCGCCCGTTCGAGTGGGTGGGGCTGGGGGTGTGGGCGGCGGGGTTCGTGCTGGAGAACGTGGCCGATTTCCAATTGGAGCACTTCCGCCGCTCGGCGGCCGGGTCGGGGGTCTGTCGGGTCGGGCTGTGGGGGTACTCGCGGCACCCGAACTACTTCTTCGAGTTCGTCCTGTGGGTCGCGTACACTCTGTTCGCCTGGGGGTCGGCCGACGGGTGGGTGGATTACCTTGCACTACTGGCGGTGCCCGTGTCGGCGTACTGGTTCCTGGTCTACTACACCGGCATCCCGCTCACCGAACGGGCGTCGCTCGACCGCCGCGGGGAGCCGTACCGCCGGTATCAGGCCGAGGTGAACCGGTTCGTGCCGTGGTTTCCCCGTAAGTCTTAACTCCCGCCCGGAGGCCGCCGTGAGCCAGCCCGAACCCGCCCGCGAACACTACCGCGCGTGCCACCTGTGCGAGGCCATCTGCGGGCTGCACATCACCACGCGGGGGGAGGCGGTCGAAGCCATCCGCGGCGACCCGGCCGACCCCCTCGGCCGCGGACACATCTGCCCGAAGGCGGTGGCCATCCAGGACGTTCACACCGACCCGGACCGCCTGCGGCACCCGCTCCGCCGCACCCGCTCCGGGTGGGAGCGGATCAGTTGGCGGCGGGCGTTCGACGAGACGGCGGCACGGCTGAAAGACGTGCGGCGGCGGCACGGCCGCGACGCCGTCGGGGTGTACCTGGGCAACCCGAACGTCCACAACTACGGCACTCTGCTGTTCCTGCACCCGCTGCTGGACGCGCTCGCCACCCGCAACCGCTACTCGGCCACCTCGCTCGACCAGTTGCCGCACATGCTGGCGTCGGCGCTCATGTTCGGCCACCCGCTGCTGTTCCCCGTACCGGACGTGGACCGCACCCGCTTCTTCGTCATTACCGGCGGCAACCCGGCGGTGTCGAACGGCAGCCTGATGACCGCGCCGGACATCAAGGCCAGGCTACGGGCGATCCAGGACCGCGGGGGCACGGTCGTGGTGATCGACCCGCGGCGGACCGAAACCGCCCGACTGGCCGACCGGCACCTGTTCGTGCGGCCGGGCACCGACGCGGTGGTGCTGCTGCTGGCCGTGCTGAACACCATCGATGCCGAGAGGCTGGCCCGCCCCGGCCGGCTGGCGGCGTTCACCGACGGGTGGGAGACGTTCTGGGCGGCGGTGCGGGGCGTCACCCCGGAGATGGCCGGGCCGGTGACGGGGGTGGACCCGGCAGCAATTCGCGAACTGGCACGCGGGTTCGCGGCGGCCGAGAGTGCCGTGTGGTACGGCCGGTTCGGAGCGTGCGCGCAGGAGTTCGGCGGCCTCGCCCTGTGGCTCGTGTACGCACTCAATGTGGTGACGGGCAACCTGGACCGAGTCGGAGGGGCGATGTTCCCACGGCCGGCGGTCGATCCGATCAGGCTGGGCCTGTCCCGGTACGGCGGGTTCGGGCGGTGGAAGAGCCGGGTGCGGGGTCTACCGGAGTTCGACGGCGAACTGCCGACCGCGGCTCTTGCCGAAGAGATGCTCACCCCCGGCGACGGGCAGATCCGGGCGCTCGTCACCTCCGCCGGCAACCCTGTGCTCTCCGCCCCGAACGGGTGGCGGGTGGAGGAGGCGCTGGGCGGGCTGGACTTCATGGTGTCCCTGGACATCTACCGGAACGAGACCACCCGGTTCGCGCACATCATCCTGCCGCCGACGGCGGGGCTGGAGCACGAGAACTACGACCTCGCCTACCACCTGCTCGCCGTCCGCAACACCACCCGCCTCTCCCCGGCGGTGTTCGCACCCGCCCCGGACACCCGGCACGACTGGGACATCCTGCTAGAACTGACCACCCGCCTCCGCTCGAACGGGCCGCTGAGCGGGCTGGCGGCGCGGTGCCGGGAGGCCACGCTCCGGCGGCTCGGGCCGGAAGGGTTGCTCGACCTCGGGCTGCGGTTCGGCAGTTACGGGGCCGGGTGGAAATGGTGGAAGGATGGCCTCACCCTGCGGCGGCTGAAAGAGTCGCCGCACGGCATCGACCTCGGCCCTCTCACCCCCTGCCTGCCCGACCGCCTCCGCACCCCCGGCAGGCGGATCGCCCTCGCCCCCGCCCAGTTCCTGGCTGACCTCCCACGGCTCCGGGCGCGGTTCTTCCCGGAAGGGGTATTCCCGACTGGCGAACCGCCGCTCCTGCTCATCGGCCGCCGCGACCTGAGGAGCAACAACTCGTGGATGCACAACAGCGAGCGGCTGGTCCGCGGGAAGCCGCGGTGCGTGCTGCTGATGCACCCGACGGACGCCACCCGCCGCGGTCTCGCCAACGGGGCGACGGCGCGTCTGACCTCGCGGGCGGGGTCCGTGGACGTGCCGGTGGAACTGTCCGACGAGCTGATGGAAGGCGTGGTCAGCCTGCCGCACGGGTGGGGGCACGCCCGCGCCGGGGTGCAACTGCGGACCGCCACCCGGCACCCCGGCGTGAGCGCCAACGACGTGACCGACCACCTCGCGGTGGACTCCCTGAGCGGGAACGCCGCCCTCAACGGCGTCCCGGTGACGGTCGTCCCGGCCGGTGAGACCGCCCTGGCGGAACCGGGTTAAGCGCCGCGGGGGGAACGGCGGACGAGCTGTTCGAAATGAGTCCGGGCTGACCAGTGGTAGAAAAACTCACCCGCCGGTTCGGTCTCGACATGTTCGAGCAGAATGGGTCACAGAAACGGATTGCCGCCAAGACGACGGGCGAGCAACACGCGGGCTTCCACCCAATATTTCCGGCTGGTGGACTCGCCGATGCCCAGCAGTCCGCTCACTTCGGCGTGGGTCAATTCCTGATACCAGTGCAGGTCCACCACCCGCCGCAGGTGGTCCGGCAACCCCTCCACTGCCACGTGGAAGTCGGTGAACGCCGCCAGCGCCGCCGGGTTGAGGGTGTCCGATCCCACATCGTCGTCGGCGAGCGGCACGGTCGGCCGGCGAGCGGCCGAGCCGAAATGCTTTCGGGCCAGGTCGAGCAGCACCTCCCGTAGCAGCCGCGACACCCGGCACAGGTAGACCGCCGGGGCGAGCGTCACCCCGCCTTCACCTGCCACCACCCCGTCCCACCCCTTGAGAAGTCGCAGCATGACGGACTGAATCACGTCGTCCGTTTGCTCGAACCCGGCCACCCGCGGGAAGCCGACGCGGAGGGTGCGGCTGGCGAGCCGTCGCAGTCGGTCGGTGGTGCGGACGAGGAGATCGTCGCGGGCGGCGGGGTCACCAGCAGTGAGTCGGCCGAGGGCGGCACCGATCTGAACCGTCGAGCCGTCGGTCATGGGCGTGTCCGGTGGGTGGGAAAATTCTGCGAAACCGTCGGGAATCGGGTAGCGTTTCGGCGGGGACTACTCGCACTGGCGGGTACACGGGGCGACGATCGGCCCGGAACCCGGAGGTGTGGGCATGAGCGGGACAACGACGGGCGAGCTACGGGGCGGACAACTCCGCACCCGCGACGTGTGGGCGCTGGGCGTCGGCATCGTAGTGTGCGGGCAGTACTTCGGCTGGAACCTGGGGCTTCTCGGCGGCGGTCCGGGCGGCATGGCGGTGGCCTCACTGATCGTGTGCCTGCTGTTCTTGGTGTGGGTGCTGGCGCTCTCCGAACTGGCGGTCGCCCTGCCGCGGGCCGGCGGCCCGCTCGACTACGGGCAGCGGGCGGGCGGGCCGTGGCTCGGGTTCGTGATGGCCTGGTCGATGCTCGTCGAATGTCTGTTCGGGACCATCGCCACTGCCCTGGCCGCGGCGTGGTACGTCGCATTCCTGTTCAACCCGGACCAGCCCGATCCGGCGGTGGTGCTGTGGGCCGGGCTGGGTACAGTGGCGGTGTTCTTCGTTCTCCAGGCCTGGGGGGTGAAGGAGCAGTCGCGGGCGCTCACGCTCATGACCGTCGCCGCCCTCGTCGCGCTGGTGGTGTACTGGCTGGTCGCCGGGTCGAACTTCTCCTGGGATCGGGCGTGGCCGCACCCCGACCCGCTGGCCGGCAAAGGGTGGCGGGGTGTGCTCGATGCACTGCCCTACGCCCTCTGGTGGCTGATCATCGTCGAAGGGGCGGCCCTGGCGGCGGAGGAGACTCACCAGCCCCACCGCGCCATCCCCCGCGGGCTGGTGGTCGCCGTCCTCACCACCGTCGGCATGGTCGCACTGACCCTGACGCTCACCGCCGGGGCGGTGCCGTGGGAGACGGTGACGGGCGACTACCCGCTGGCGAAGGTCGTGCGAGACGTGACCGGCGGGGCGGGGTGGGTGGCGGTGGCGTTCGGGGCGATGGCACTCTTCGGGCTGCTGGCCAGCTACCACGGGCTGCTGTACGGCACCAGCCGGCAGGCGTTCGCCCTCGGTCGTGCCGGGTACCTGCCGGCGTGGTTGGGCGGGGTTCACCCGACCCGCCGCACCCCGCTGCCGGCGCTGATCGTGAGCAGCGGGCTGGCGGCCGTCGCGGTGGTGGCGAGCGTGTGGTTCAAAGACGCCATCATGGTGGCCATCCTGGTGGCGGGGCTGGCGTCGCTGATCTGGTATGTCCTGGCGATGGTCTGCCTGCTCCGGCTGCGGCGGCGGGAACCCGCCCTGTCCCACGCCTACCGTGCTCCCCTCGGTGGGCTGCTGCCGTTCGCCGTCATCGGGCTGTCGGTGTTCGCGCTGGTCGTGTACACCGGGATCGACCACGGGCTGGAAGTGCTGGGGCTGGCAGTCGTGCTGTACTTGTTCGGGATCGGCCTGTTCGCCCTTCGCCGGCGAAAGGGGGAACAGGCCGCGACACCCGCCCTCGTTCAACACGCTCCACCACGATCACCTTCGCCCTGGCTGGATCGGGCGGCGGGCGTCTCGCTGGTGTTGGCGCTGGCGGTGGTCGGGTGGATCGGTGCGGCGGCGGTGCGCCCCGACTGGTTCCGATTCGCGGCGGTCGAAGTCGAGATGGGGGTGAGTGTGGGCGTGCTGTCGGTCGCCCTGGTGCTGGTGTCGGCGGTGGCGGTCGTCCACACCCGCGAGCGGAGGCAGCCGTGACCACAGGCGAACCCGTCGGCCGTGTGCGAGCGATCTGGCGATACCCGGTGAAGTCGATGCAGGGCGAGCCACTCGCCCGCGCCGAGTTCATGCCGACGGGGGTGTCGGGGGACCGGCGGTTCGCGGTGATCGATGCCGACACCGGCAAGGTGGCGAGTGCGAAGCAACCGAAGAAGTGGGGCGGGTTGCTCGCTTGTGCTTCCCGCCTGGATGACAACGGCCGGTTGAGGATCGTTTTGCCCGAGGGTGCTGAAATCCTTGGCGACGATCCGGCCGTTCACGATGCTCTGTCCGCCCTCCTCGGCCGGGCGGTGACGCTCCGGACGACCCATGCGGGTGGACAGATCGAGGTGACGTGGCCGGATGTGCCGGGATTACTCCTCGCAGGAACCGACACGGAGGAAACTCTGCCGCTCGGGTCGTTCTGCGACCTCGCCCCGGTTCACCTGCTCACCACCGCTACGCTGGAACGCCTGAATCAAACGCACCCGGGGGGGCAGTTCGGACCGGGTCGGTTCCGACCGAACCTGCTGATCGAATCCGCCGCGGCCGGGTTCCCCGAAGACGCGTGGGTCGGGAAGATCGTGGGCATCGGCGACACTGTTCGCATGCGGGTGACGGCTCGTGCTTCCCGCTGCGTGATGACCACCCTCGCCCAGCCCGGCCTTTCTGCCGACGCCGGTGTGCTGCGGGCGGTGGTGGCCGCGAACACCGCTCACGCCGGTGTGTACGCCGAGGTCATCCGTCCGGGCGTGGTGCATGAAGGGGACGTACTCAAGCTCGAAGGGTGACACTCAGTCGAGGTCCCACAGACGCACCGCGCCGTCGCTCCCGCCCGACGCCAGCACCCGCCCGTCGCCGCTGAACGCCACCGCGTTCACTTGCCCCGAGTGCCCGCGGAGGGTGCGCTCCACCGCCC
>JANNQE010000674.1:0-11519 GCA_031441625.1 Planctomycetia bacterium | reverse complement strand
GCCCGGTCGCAAGCTCCCGGCGACGACACGGTGGTGCGGGACCTCGACAGCTTGTGGGTCACCCCAACCACCGTGTCGTCGCCGGGAGCTTGTGACCGGGTGAGCCGTGGACACTCGCCCATTTCCGCCGGCGCTCTTGCTGCGCTTCCCCCCAGGTCGGAGAATGAGCGGCTGTGAAGGAACCGTGAACCGAGTCCGGCTCGGGGTCATCAGGGATTGCCCATGCGACTGGTGCTGGTCGGCCCGCCCGGGTGCGGCAAAGGGACACAAGCGGCACTGTTGCGGGACCGGCTGGGATTGACCCTGGTCGGCACCGGCGACATGTTCCGTGAGGCCATCCGGCAGCGCACCCCGGTCGGCCTGCTCGCCCAGCCACTGCTCGCCCAGGGCCTGCTCGCCCCCGATTCCGTGGTGAACGACCTGGTGGCCGAGTTGTTCCGCGCCAAGCGGCCGGGCGAGTTCGTCATGGACGGCTACCCCCGCACCTACGCCCAAGCCATCGCCTTCGACTCCCTGTTGGCCCAGCAGTACCTGAACCTGGACGCGGTCGTCCACCTGACCATCGCCGACGACGAGGTGGTGCGGCGGATCGGCAGCCGGCGGTGCTGCGGGAACAAGGAGTGCGGGGCCAGCTACAACCTGGCCTTCCGCCCGCCCAAGGCGGACGGCGTGTGCGACCGCTGCGGGGGCAAGCTGATCCTCCGCGACGACGACAAGGAGGACACCATCCGCCGCCGGCTGGTCGAGTTCCACCGGAACAACGACGCTCTGGTGGAGCACTACCGGCGGGCCGGCATCCTGAAAGACGTGTCCGCCTACGAGCCGCCCGAGGCGGTGTACGAGAACCTCCGCCGCGCGCTGCCGGGGGATTTGCCCCTGGAACCGTGAACGCAGTGACCGGGTGGATGTTTGCGAACCCGGTCACTCCCGGTTTCAGTGTACCCGGTCACTGCGTTCCCGGTTCCAACCATCACCCCGGACGGACCCGCATGTCGAGTGACCCCACCCCAACGGTCTGGACGGTGCGGCACCTGCTCACCTGGACGGCCAAGCACTTCGCCGCCAAAGGGATCGACGACCCGGCCAAGGAAGCCCGCCTGCTCCTCGCCCACGCCCTCGGCTGCCGCCCGATCGAGGTGCTCACCCGGTACGACGACTCGCCGACCGACGCCGAGCGGGCGCAGTTCCGCGAACTCATCAAGCGGCGGACGGACGGCTGCCCGGTCGCCTACCTGATCGGCACCAAAGATTTCTACCTGCTCACGTTCGAGGTCACGCCGGCGGTGCTCATCCCCCGGCCGGATACGGAGACGCTCGTGCAAGCGGGGATCGATTTCCTGAAGGGCAAGCCGACTCCGACTGTCCTGGACCTCTGCACCGGGTCGGGGTGCGTGGGGGTGAGCATCGCCCACCACGTGAAGGCGGCCCGCGTGACGGCGACCGACGTTTCCCCCGAAGCGTGCGCGGTGGCCGCACGAAACGCTGCCCGGCACGGCGTTTCCGACCGCGTGACGGTCCTCACCGGGGACCTGTTCGCCCCGCTGCCGGCCGACGCCCGGTTCGACCTGATCGCGTGTAACCCCCCCTACGTCTCACCGTCGGAAATTGAGGCACTCGATCCGGGGGTGCGGGACTTCGAGCCGCGGTTGGCCTTGGACGGCGGGCCGGACGGACTACAGTTTTATCGTTGGATCGCCGCATCCGCCGCCGCGTGGCTGAAGCCGTCCGGCGGGCTGATGCTCGAAGTGGGGTGGACGCAGGACGCCGCCGTCCGCGACCTGTTCGCCGCCGCCGGGTGGACCTCGCTCGGGTCGGTCAAGGACTTGGCCGGGCGGTGGCGTGTGGTTCGGGTGAAAGTTGCCAGTGGTTCATAGAGTGAGTGTTCCCAGTCCCCGAGGACTTCGCTCCCCGCCCCACCGGGGGACAAGGTTCGGAACGCCGCCCAGCTCCGGTACCTCTCGTGACGCCTCAAGCCCTCGTCGACGCCCTGCCCGTTGCGGCGGCGGTGTTCGACTCCGATCTGACTGCCCTGGCGGTGAACCCCGCGTTCGCCGAGCGGGTGGGAACGCCCCGTGCCGACCTGCTCGGCCGCCCGTTGCCGGCGTCCGTGTTGCCGCGCGACGGGTCGGCTGGCGCGCTCGCCTCCGCCCGCCATCAGCCGGCCGACACCACGTTGGCAATCAGCGGAGTGGCCGTGCGGGCGCGGTTCGCCGCCGTCGCCGGCACTTCGTGCGTTCTCATCACCCTCGACCCGCCGACACTCCCCGCCGTCGTGGATGCCTTCGCCCGCTTCGGCCAGTTTGCGCCGTTCGCCATGTGGCTCCGCGACGAGGCCGGGCGGTACGTGTTCGTGAACGCCGAGTACGCGCGGTCCACCCGCCGGCCGGCCGACACACTCATCGGGCGGGCGGTGGCGGAGGTGTGGCCGGCGGAAGCGGCCGAGCGGTTCACCACCAACGACCGGCGGGTGCTGGCCGACCGGCGGGTGGTGGATCGGTACGACACCATCGACGGGCCGGACGGCGAGCCGGTCACGTGGCACAATGTCATGTTCCCGCTGGCGGGCGAAGACGGGCGGAACTTCGTGGCCGGCATCGGCATCGACGTGACCGACCGCCAGCGGGCCGATGACGCGCGGCGGGCGGTCGAGCGGCAGTTGCTCCAGGCGCAGAAGCTGGACTCGCTCGGGGTGATGGCCGGCGGGGTGGCCCACGACTTCAACAACCGGCTGACCACCATCCTGGGGAACGCCGGGCTGGCGCGGTTGCAGGTGCCCGACGGCCCGGCGGCCGAGTGCCTGCGGAAGGTGGAACAGGCGGCGGTGGCGGCGGCCGGGTTGTGTCAGCAGATGCTGGCGTTCTCCGGCCGCGGGCAGTTCGTGGTCGGCCGGTTGCAACTGACCGAACTGGTGCGGGAGATGGCCCCGGTGTTGCGGTCGGTGGTGCCGCCGGGGGCCGACCTGGTGCTCGCGCTCGACGACCCGGCCCCGCCCGTCCGCGGGGACGCCACCCAACTGCGGCAACTGGTGCTGAACCTGGTCACGAACGCGGCCGACGCGGTGGCCGACGCCGGCGGGCGGGTGCGGGTGTCCACCGGTCTGCTGCACGCCAGCCCGGAGTTGCTGGCAGGCAACCCGGCCACCCGCCACCTGCCGGCCGGTGTGTACGCCGTACTCGAAGTGTCGGACACCGGCGTGGGCATGGACGCGCGGACCCGCGGGCGGATCTTCGACCCGTTCTTCAGCACCAAGTTCACCGGCCGCGGGCTGGGCCTGAGCGCCGTGCAGTGCATCGCCCGCGGGCACAAGGGGGCGGTGGACGTGGACACCGCCCCCGGCCGCGGGAGTACCTTCCGCGTGCTCCTGCCGGCCGTCGGTTCGTCCGCCGACCCGAGCCTGAACATGGCCCGCGGCACGGGCAAAACGGTGCTGGTGATCGACGACGAGGACGAGGTCCGCGCCGTCGCTCGCAAGCTGCTCGAAGCCGTCGGGTTCACCGTGCTGACCGCGGTCAACGGGCGGGACGGGGTGGACGCCTTCCGCAACTTCCACGACCAGGTGTCGGCCGTGCTGCTCGACCTGACCATGCCCCCGCCGGACGGCCGGGCCACCTTCCGCGACCTGCGGGCGATCCGGGCCGACGTGCCGGTGGTGCTGTGTACCGGGTACGGGCGGCAGGAGGTGCTGGCGTCGTTCGGCCCCGACCGGCCATCCGCCTTCCTGCGGAAGCCCTTCACGGCCGGCGAGTTGCACGCCGCTGTGTTCGAGGCCGTCGGCCTCGGCCCGTCTACTTGAAACTTTCACGCCGCGCTCGTTGTTTCGCCATTGTCGCTCTCTAGCATTCCCACACTTCCCCCGAGACACCCCCATGCGCACTGCCTTGCGATCACTGGTTCTGCTCCCGCTGCTGGCGGTGGTCGGTTGCGGCGGGTGCGGGCCGAGCCGCCCGATTCCGACCGGCGGAGTGCGACTCATCGAAGCCCCCGCGGCCAGCCTGGACGCGGGCGGGGCGACGTTCGTGCAACTGGCGATGAACGTGTGGACGGACGAGTTCCGCACCCGCACAGGGGAGAAGGTGAAGATCAACTACCAGGGCACCGGGTCGAGCGACGGGGTGAAGAAGATGACCAGCAAGGAGCTGGCCTTCGGCTGCTCGGACGTGCCGATGACGAAGGGCGAGTTGGACACCGCGACGGGCAAGCACGGGCCGGTCCTGCACATCCCGCTGGTGGTGGGGGCGGTGGTGCCCATGTACAACCTGGACGTGGACAAGCCGCTGGTGTTCACCGGCCCGCTGCTGGCGGACATCTTCCTGGGCAAGGTTAAGAGGTGGAACGACAAGGCCATAGCGGGCCTGAACCCCGGCGTCAGCCTGCCCGATCTGGCCATCGAGCCGGTGTTCCGCAACGGCGGCAGTGGCACGTCGTACGTGTTCACCGACTACCTGTCCAAGGCGAGCGGCGAGTTCAAGTCGAAGGTGGGAGCGGTGAAGGAGTTCCCGACCACCTTTGGCGGGTCGGGGCAGAAGGGGAACGAGGGGGTGGCCGAGCACGTGAAGAAGGTGAAGGGGGCGCTCGGGTACGTCGAACTCACCTTCGCCCTGGACACCAAGGCGAAGTACGGGTCGGTGAAGAACAAGGGCGGGAAGGCGGTCCTGGCCGACCTGACGAGCATCACCGCCGCCGCCACCGTCGGCATGGCCCAGCCGCAGGCCGGCGACTACGCCCTGCACGACCTGACCTACAACCTGACCGACACCGACGGCCCGGACGCCTACCCCATCTCGGCGGTCAGCTATTGCCTGCTGTACCAGAAGCAGCCGGGGGAGAAGGGCAAGGCGCTGGTCGAGTTCCTCAAGTGGGTGACGTCGGTCGAGGGGCAGGAGTTGAGCGAGACGCGGAACTACGCCCGCCTGCCGGCCGAGTTGCAGAAGAAGATCGCCGACAAACTGGCCGCCGTCCAGTTCGAGTGAACCCGTCCGGGCGAACCCGGCCCGCCCGCCCGCTGGCCGGAGGTGCTGTTCTCCGCCGTCACGCGGGCGGCCGGACTGGGCGTGCTGGCGTGCGTGGCGTCGCTCCTGGGCGTGCTGGCCGTGCAGTCGTGGCCGGCGTTCGCCGACGCCACCCACAACGGCCTGCTCTCGTCCTCCACCTGGCAGTCGAAGCCGACGCTCGCCAACCCGACCCCGCGGTTCGGCTCACTCGCCTTCGTGTACGGCACGCTCGTCACTTCCGCCATCGCCCTGCTGGTGGCGGTGCCGCTCGGCGTCGGGGCGGCCGCCTTCCTGTCCGAGATCGCCCCGGCGTGGCTCCGCAAGGCGGGCATGTTCCTGATCGAACTGCTGGCCGCCATCCCGAGCGTGGTGTATGGCTTCTGGGGGCTGACCACCCTCGCCCCGGCCGTCACCAAGTTCCTGTCGGCGGTCAGCGGCACCGACAAGCAGGACGCGACCGGCGTGCTGGCCGCCGGGCTGGTGCTGGCGGTCATGGTGCTGCCGTACATCACGGCCATCAGCTTCGACGTGATCCGGGCAGTGCCGCGGACCTCCCGCGAGGGGGCGCTGGCCCTGGGGGCGAGCCGCTGGCAGACCATCTGGGGGGTGGTGCTGCCGACCGCCCGGCCGGGCATCGTGGCCGCCAGCTTCCTGGCTTTGGGCCGCGCGCTCGGCGAGACGATGGCCGTCACCATGCTGATCGGCAACGTGGCCGACGTTCAAGACCCGCTGTTCGGCAAGGGCGACACCATCGCCAGCAAGATGGCCAACAGCATCGCCGAGGCGGGCGACCCGGAGACCAGTTCGGCGGTCATGGCCCTGGCGCTCATCCTGTTCGCCGTCACCGCGGTCACCAACCTGCTCGCCCGGTTCATCCTCCGCACCCTCACCCGCGTGCGGAAGGCGGCCCCGCTGGTCGGCGACCAGACGCCCGGTGCCGCCGGCGAGTTGCCGACTCCGCCCGCCGGCTTCACCCCCCCGCGGTCGCACGCCGCCCTGTGGAACAAAGTGATGACGGGCGTACTCGGCGTGGCCACCGCCGTCACCATCGTGCCGCTCTTTCTCATCCTCGGGCTGATCGTGGTGCGGGGGGTGCCGGCGGTGTCCGACCCGTCGCTGTTCACCGAGCGGGCGCGGGCGAACATGACGGACACGCAGTACGAGCAGTACCGGGCGTTCCGGGCGGGGACGACGGACGAGTACCCGCTGAACGCCGCACGCCGGCCGGTCGAGCGGGGGGGGCTGGGGCACCACATGCTCGGCAGCCTCATTATGGTCGGAGGGGCTACGCTCATCGCCGTGCCGCTCGGCCTGCTGGCGGCCGTGTGGTTGGCGGAGGCGCGGCGGTCGCGGCTGGCGGCGGTCGTCCGCACCGTCACCGAGCTGCTCGGCGGGGTGCCGTCCATCGTCATCGGCGTGTTCGTGTACTCGACCCTGTGCGCGCCGTCCTATGGCACCGGGCAGCCGCTGAACGCCTCCGCGTGGGCCGGCATGGTGGCGCTGGGCATCCTGATGACCCCGGTGGTAGTGAGGTCGGCGGAGGAGGCCATGCGGCTGGTGCCGGACTCCCTCCGTGAGGCCAGCTACGCGCTCGGCGCGAGCCGCATGCAGACCACCCTGCGGGTGATCATTCCGGCGTCCATGCCGGCCATCATCACCGGCATCTTCCTTGCGATGGGGCGGATCGCCGGCGAGCCCGCCCCGCTGCTGTTCACCGCGCAACAGAACCAGGAACTGCCGACGGTGCTGGTCAACCCGGACGACCCGAACAGCGGCACCCGACTGACGCTGAGCGGGCGGTTCCCGTTCCTCACCGGCAAGATCAACGATTACGCCCAGGTGCCCTACGCCGACTCCAAGGACCAGGCGTGGGGCGGCACGCTGGTGCTGATGGGGGTGGTGATGCTGCTGAACGTGGGAATCCGTGTGGTGGCCGGCAAGCGGGAAGTGGCGGCCTCGGCCGGCTGAACCGTCGCGGGTCACACCCCGTCCAGGCCGGCGAGTTCGGCCCGCAGCCGGGCCAGGACACGCCCGCGGGCCAGGTACACCGCGTTCGGCGACACGCCGAACTCCTCCGCCACCTTGACACCCGACAGGCCGTCCACCGTCAGCCGCCAGAACACGCCCCACGTCTGTTCGGGGAAATCCCGCTTCACCAGTCGGAGCGCGCGCTCGACCAGCACCTTCCGGAACTCGGCCTCACTCGCCTCGGGCACACCGTCGGGCGAGACGAGTTGTTCGAGCTGCTCGGCGCTCGCGGACGTGTGGCGATTTTGACGCCGGAAGCGGGCGAGGAGTTCGCGGCGGAAGACGGTCCACAGCCACGCCCGGAAGCTGCCGTCGGGGTCGTGTTGGAACCGCGGCAGCGTGGCGAATAGCAGCACGAACACTTCTTGAAGGGCGTCTTCGGTGTCGGCCGGCGGCACGCCGAACCGATGCGCCCACCGCGACAACAGCGGCGTGAACAGGTGGACGAACCGCTCCCAGTCGCCGTCCCGCGGCTGGCGGCAGAGTCGCTCCAACAACGATGCCGGCGTGTCGTGCATGAAGAGAAGGTAGCCCGGAAAGTGAGCCGCGGCGAGGGGCGGGGCGAGTGACCAGTCGGTTCGTGTTGACCGCTGGACGCGACTCCGATACAGCCGCGACCCACTCACAGGAGCAGAACCGATGCAGAGACACTTTTCCAAAGTGGCACTGGCGACGGGCGTGCTGGCGATCATCGGCGTCGGCGTGTGGAACGCCATCGAGTTGCGGCAACTCCGTGAACAGTTGGCGGTGAAGTCGACGGAAACGGAAACGGTGCCAGCAGTCGCACAAACGAAAGCCACACCGGACATGGATGTGCCGAAGGAACTTCTCCATTCCACCAACCCGCCTATCACCGTCGCCCCGCCGGACATCCTGCACATCGACGTGAAGGCAGAGGGGATGACCTCCCTCGCCCCGATCCGCGGGGAACACCTCGTCCGACCCGACGGAACCATCGGACTTGGGCAGTACGGGAACGTCTACGTTGCCGGCATGACTATCCCGCTGGTGAAAACAACGCTCACCGAGCATCTGAAACGCTTCCTCAAAGAGTTTTCGGTCGAAGTCGAAGTCGCGGCGTTCAACAGCCGGTGGTACTACGTCGTCAACGACTTCGGCGCGAAAGGCGAGAGCGTGTGCCGAATCCCTGCCACGGGGAACGAAACCGTCCTCGATGCCCTCGCCCAGGTCGGTGGATTGAACATGGACAGTGGGCGGAAAATGTGGATCGCCCGCCGCGGGCCGGGTGATGTCGAGCAAATCCTGCCGGTGGACTGGGCCGGCATCACCCAGCGGGGGCACACCCGCACCAACTACCAACTCCTGCCCGACGACCGGGTGTACGTGAAGAAGGCCGACTGACGCATTTCCCGTAAGCCTCGGCATCCGACGTGCGAATAATGGGGTGTGCGGCACAGTGCCTTCGTGCCGCGGGAGGCACGCCCATGTTCAGCAACTGGAGGATCGGCCGGCCGTTCGGCATCGACGTGTTCGTCAGCGGATGGTTCTGGCTGCTGCCGGTCCTCATCTTCGCCACCTCGTATGCCGAGGGCGGGTTCGACACCGCTGTTTTCAATACCGCCTCGCTGCTGGCCGTGTTCGTGTGCGTTGCGCTGCACGAACTGGGTCACGCGCTCGCGGCCCGCGGGTACGGCATCCGCACCCGCGACATCACGTTACACCCCATCGGCGGGGTGGCACGCCTGGAACGGATGCCCGAGAAGCCGTCCGCCGAAATCGCCATCGCGCTCGCCGGCCCCGCCGTGAACGTCGCGCTCGCGGCGGTGTTCGGCGGGCTGTGGTTCGCCGGTCAGACGTTTCTCGGCCCGATGGGGTCGGCGGCCGAGTGGGTGAGCGACTTCATCGGCCGGCTGGCCTTTGCCAACGTCGTGCTGGTGGTGTTCAACCTGATCCCAGCGTTCCCGATGGACGGCGGGCGGGTGCTCCGCGCCTTCCTCAGTTGGTTCACCAGCCGTGAGACGGCGATGACCGTGGCAGGCTGGGTCGGTGCCGGGTTCGCCGTGCTGTTTGCCATCTACGGTGTGGCCACGCAAAATTACCTGCTCGCCTTCTTGGCGGTGCCGCTGTTCCTGATGGGTCGGCAGGAAGTTCGGGCAGTGCGGATGCAGGAGCAGCAGAAGCGGGAGCAGGCCGAGTGGGAAGCGGCCGAGCGCGAGTGGCATTCGGGTCATGCCCAAGTTGACGGCTGGGTGTACGACGCCGACGGCGGCGAGTGGGTGGAATACCGCGACGGCCGCCCGGTGCGACGGTTCCGCGGACAGTGACGGCCGTGCCGTGGGCGAAGGTGCCGAGTGCCTTCGCCCGCGGTTCTTGTCATTCCGCACCAACTTTCGACCATCTCCGGGTACGATGTCACCCGATGCCACTAACTCCGTGCTGCTCGGCAAGCGGCACCCACCTCTGGCCAGGAAGGTCCGCCGCGGTGTCCGATCACTACACCGAAACGATTCCGCTCACGCTGACCGCGCCGCCGACACTGGCGGCGGTGCCGCGCGCCACCGTTTGGGGTGTGATCGCGTCGAAGTTCGGCGACTGGTCGGCCGGGCTGGGCGACTGGGCGATGTTCTCGCTCCGTGCCAGCACGGGAGTGTTCACCCGCCATTTGAAAGCGGGCGAGGTGCTCCGCGCCTGCTTCGCGTTCGGCAACCAGAGCCTCGGGGTGGTGGCGCTCACCGGGGCGTTCATCGGCATGGTGCTGGCGGTGCAGGCGTACTCGCAGTTCAGCGCCCTCGGGCTGGAGACGAGCATCGGGTCGATCATCCACATGTCGGTGGTGCGGGAGCTGGGGCCGGTGCTGGCGGCGGTCATGTTGTCCGGGCGGATCGGCACGGCCATGGCCGCACAGTTGGGCACCATGCGGGTGACGGAACAGATCGACGCGATGGCCTGCCTGGGCGTCGATCCGGTGCGGTTCCTGGTCGGCCCGCGGTTCCTGGCCAGCGTGCTCATGATCCCGCTCCTCACCGCCGTCGCCGACCTGATGGGCATTCTCGGCAGCAGTTTCATCTGCCTGCACGTGTTCCACATCGAGCCGTACCACTACTGGGAGCACACGACCACCTTCGTGACGCGGTTCGACCTGCTGGGCGGGCTGCTCAAGTCGATGACGTTCGGCGGGGTGATGAGCCTGATCTGTTGTCACCGCGGGTTCCACAGCAAGGCCGGGGCGGAGGGCGTCGGGCGGGCGGCGACCGAAGGGTTCGTGCTGTCGTTCGTGGCCATCCTGTTCCTCGATTTCGTCCTCGCCCTGTTCACGAACTCGCTGTCCGCCGCCCTGTGGCCGCGGGTGGGGGCGAAGATCGCGTGAGGGGGTGAACGACTGTCCCCAGGGCTCGCGCCATGGGCTATTGGCTGTCGCCGCTTCGCGGCTCAGTCCGGAGTCCCGAAGGGACGGCAGTCACTAGCCCAGGGCGTAAGCCCTGGGAGGGAATCATGCTCATCCGACTCCGCGGCGTGTCGGTCCAGTTCGGTCGGCAGCGAGTGCTGTCGAACGTCCACCTGGACGTGGCGGCGAACGAGACCGTCGCGCTCATCGGCGAGAGCGGGTGCGGCAAGTCGGTCACGCTCAAGCTGATCGTCGGCCTGCTGCGGCCGACCGACGGCGACGTGCTGTACGGCGGGAAGTCGGTGCCGTCGCTGCCGGAGAAAGAGTTGGTCGCGCTCCGCCTGCGGGTCGGGTTTTTGTTTCAGGGGGCGGCGCTGTTCGACAGCCTGAACGTGTTCGACAACGTGGCGTTCGGCGTGCGGGCGAAAGGGGGCACGAGCGAACCCGCCGTGGCCCGCATCGTGAAGGAGCGACTCAACGAAGTGGGCCTGCCGGACGGCGTGCAGGCGAAGATGCCGGCCGAACTGTCGGGCGGGATGCGGAAGCGGGTGGGCCTGGCCCGCGCGATGGCCCTCGACCCGGACGTGATGCTCTATGACGAGCCGACCACCGGCCTCGACCCGATCATGACGGACGTGATCAACGAACTGATCAACCGCACCCGCACCCGCCGGCCGATCACCAGCATCGTGGTGACACACGAGATGCGAACCGTGCAGCGGGTGGCCGACCGGGTGGTCATGCTCTACCCGCTCGCCCGCCTGAACCCCGGCGAGCCGCAGGTGGTGTACGACGGGCCGACGGCGGGGCTGGACACGTCCGCCGACCCGCGGGTGCGGCAGTTCGTGGCCGGCAACGCGGGGGATCGGCTGACGGAGCTGCGGGGGGAGATCAGCGAAGGTTACTGACCTTCAGGAACGGAATGTCAGGTGTTGTGCGAGGTCGAGTGTGGCAACCCCAGCCGGCCTGAAGGGCCGGGTTCCGTCAGCCCAGGTCGGAGCGAGCCGAAGGCGAGGGGAGGCCTGGGTCACGGCGGCCCCGACCACCCCGCCCAGACGGGGCGGATTAGCAGGTGAACCCCCCCCCGCAGGGCGGATGCTCCATTGGCGAGCGGTGCCACGCCCGGGCGCCCCGGCCGCCCGCACCCACCAGGG
>JANNQE010000673.1:0-1576 GCA_031441625.1 Planctomycetia bacterium | reverse complement strand
GAGGGGAAGGCGGGACGCATTCGCTTGTTTAAGGGCCTGCTCTTTGCGCGACTTCCTGCCTATCAGGCAGCGAGGTCGAGCAGGCGTTCCGCGGCGGCCCGGAATTCCGGCTCGGTCAGCCCCGGCCGCAGAACCGCCCGTATTTCCGCGGCCAGCAATTCCCGCCGCCACGCCCGCCTCTTGTCCGCGTGACTGGGCCGCCGCGTGGTGTCGTCCCACGGGGACGCACTGCGGTGCCCGACCAAGTCTGTCGCGGATCGGTCCCACGCCCACGCCTCGGTCATCGTGAGCGCCCACAGGCACACGCCGAACGCCCCGACGCTCGCCCGCACCCGGCGGACCTGTTGCTGCCCCGCCCCGACCACATCCTTCAGGTCCCGGAACGTGACCTCCAGGGAGAACCGTGCGGCGACGGATTCGAGGATGTCGGCCACACTCGCCGATGGGTCGGTGCAGAAGAACGCCACCCACCCACTCGGCTCGTCCACCAGCACCACCCGGATCGCACCCCCGGCCGGCCGCCACGTCGCGGCGAACGTCTTGTACCGCTTGGCCGTCGCCTTGCCGTACAGGGTGAACGTCTCGGTCGCCCACCCGCGTCGCTGCCCGCCGCGCTTCGCCAGGTCGATGCGGTGCTCGCCGTAGATCCGGGGGCGACCTCGCGCCCCCGAGCGAGCCGCCGGAACACTCCGCAGGTTCGCGTCCTTCCGCAGGCGGCTGACCACGGTCACGGCGAGGGTCCTCATCGGCTTGAGGAACGGGGCACGCGCATACGCCCCGTCGGTCACCACCCACAGCGGACGGCCGAGCATCCCCAGCCAGACCTTCGCCCACCGCATCAACTCGACGGCCAACTCCAACTTGGTCCGGAACGCCGGCCGATCGGCCGGGGCGATGCCCGCGAGGTTCTTCTCCCGGACGTACAGCCGGGCCAGCAGCGGGAGGGCGACGACGCCCCACGCGGCGTGGCGGGCGAGCAGTCCGAGGACGACCCACACGTGGCCGTAGACGAACTCCGAGCCGGCCGGTCCGGGTGTCGGGTTGTGATGCACCCCGGCCCCTTGCACGTGCCGCCCGTGACGTTCGGTCGGGGTGTCGTCGATGGCGAACGTCAGTCGCTCGGCACCGGCCACCAGCGGCTTCACCACCCCGTGGGCCAGGTGTGCGGCCATGAGGTCCGTCCGCGTGCCGGCCGCCGCGACCGAGGTGTAGCACGGGCGGTACTCGCCCGAGAGCCCGGCGGCCCGGATCCAACTCGTGACGGTCCGCCGGCCACGAGCCAGAACCGCCCCGACGAACAGCCACGCCAGGCGTGGAGCCGACCGCGGGTCGAGGGCGGACGCGAGGGCGGAAAACCAGTGGCACGACGGGGGCAGCGGGTGCGATGATGGCATGGTCGGTTCCATCCGGGCGAGGGTCGTGTGGTAACGCCATCGTCCCGGATGGGCCGGCATTCGTCTACGTCCGGCCGAGCACTCCTCAAGTACAGAAAGTCACGGAAACTACAGTCGGGTCTCAAAAAGGCTCCCCCAGAAGGTGCGCAAGTTCATCGAGAGTCGAAGTGGGGTTGGCTACC
>JANNQE010000672.1:0-2345 GCA_031441625.1 Planctomycetia bacterium | reverse complement strand
AACACCAGGAGTTCGTCGGCGTTGAACGCGACCTCGGTCCCAGGTGCCGGAAGACAGGGGCATCTCCACCCGATTTCGCACTGAAAACGAGTGCCGAGCGGCACTTGCGTTGAAACCTGTCGCGTCCAGCGAGAAGTCTCAAGAATTGGCTGGAAAACCTGGTGATCTCGGCTTCCCTTATGGGCCAACACCACGAACCCGCAATCCGGTAGAGTCAGGGATCTTCAAGCAATTCGGCATGATTCCAGGGGAGGGTGGGGGGAGGTGGAAAGAACCATCCGCCTCAGATGCCCGACCCGTCCTACTCTTCGAGGACGTGTAGCCCGCACTCCTTCTTCGCCTGCCCGGCCCACCGCCCGCTGCGGTCGTCGGCTCGGAGTTGGGCGGGCCACCGCCGGGCGGCGGGTGCTCTGGCGGAGTGGTTGGCACGCGCGGCCCTGGCGGGCCGGGTTCGCCCGGAACCGGCGGACTCACGTCGCGCCGTTCGCCCAGACAGAACGACACTCTTTCTTCCGGACCAGCGACGATGGTTCTGGAGGGGGGTGTCGGTGTCGCCCGGAATCAATGAGAAGCGGGTGGCCGGTGACCCCCCTGCGGACGGCGTGAGCACTCACCGCTGCTGGCGGACGGCGTCGGCCCGCTCGCGCCCGGCGGTGGTGTTCTCCACCGCGGCGGCGGCCACTCCCAGGTCGTCGTCGGTCACGTCCGCGACGCCCGCCCGCTGCTGCTGCAGCCGCTCCGACTCCTGCTTCCGCCCCTTGCTGGCCTCGTTCACCTCCCTGCTCAGCGCCTCGTACCGCTCCACCCCGATGATCTTCTTGAGCGTCTCCAGCCGCTTCGTCGGGGTGGCGTCCAGGATGTCGTCGGCCCGCCCCTGCCGGAGCAGCACCGACGCGCAGAACGCCTCGAACGTCAGCCCGACGGTCTGCAACACCCAGGCGTCCACCTCCTTCGCCCCGTCCAAATCCTTCACCCGCTCCCAGCACCCGCCGGCCTAGCGTTCCACCGCCTGCGTCGTCCGCCCCTTGAGCGGGCGGGTGCGGGTGATGCGGTAGTCGGTGCCGTTGAACTCGAAGTCGAACGACACGCTGAACTTGTCCGCCCCGTGGCGGACGAGCTGTTCGTGCTTCTGCCCGCCGCCGCGGTGCTCGGCGTACAGGCAGTACGTCATGGCGTCGAACACCGCGCTCTTGCCCACCCCGTTCGGCCCGCCGACCACCCACAGCGGCTCGTCGGCGGTGAACGCGATCTCCGTCCTCGGCCCGTAACTGAGGAAGTTCTCGAGCGTCACGCGCTTGGGGATCACGACGGGCCTCCGGGCTTGAGGAACGCTTCGGCCAGGTCGAGCACGCGGGCCTTGTCCGGGTCGGCGTCGCGGTCGAGCTGGTCGGTCAGGTAGGTGCGGACCGTGTCGGCGAAGGCGGCCCGCGGGGAGAACTTCACCTCGCCACCCGCGCCCGGTCCGGTCGGCTCCACCCACGCCAGGGCGAGCCAGCGGGGGAACATCCGCTTCAGTTGGCGGCTCACCTCGTCGCGGCTGAGGGCGGTCGGCGGGTGGACCATGAACCGCACGATCGCCGCGTTGTGGTCCGCGTACTTCTCGTGGACGGTCGGCAGTTCGGCGTCCGGGTCGGTGAGGGTGATGGTGTGGAACGGCGTCGGCGGGATGGGCAGCACGGTCGGCGTCACCGCGTCGGCCCCGTTGGTGAACCACTCGCCAGGCCAGACGCGTACGCTGACCGGCCGAACGGCCGCGGTGTGGTCGTCGAGAGCGGTTCAGCGGAAGATTTCCTTCAAGTACGACCAGAATGACAACCGCGTGGAGGCGTTGGCAAACTCGTCGTCCAAGAATCGAAACAGTTCTTCGATTTCTTCCCGCCTTCGGCGGAGATAGGTCCGCAGGTCCTCCCAGAGAGTGAGGTTTCTGTGCCGCAGCAGGTCCTCGATCTGTTGCTGAACTTCAACACCAATTTTCCCCCCGTACAGGGTGAGGGCGTCGATGTTGCCCTGCACTGCGTTGGTAACACGATCCGCATCGCACTCGAAAATGTACTGGACTCTGTACTGCTCATCGGAGAGTCCGAACAGGAGGTTCCGTTGACTCCGCAACTCCCTGATCGCCCGTGATCGAGCAGTGCGGTAACGCAACCAGATGAAAACGCCGCCCAATGTGAAGGCTAATCCGGTGAGAGCGACCCCGACGGTGAGGGGTGCCGTTGCCCCGATCCCAGAGTTTACGCTGCAATTGCAGGTGTTTTGGTTTCTCGCGGTCGGTAACTCACCTCTTTCGGGAGTGGCTGAGCGTGTAGGTACGCTGCATACGCTCGCACCCAAACTTTGCTGAG
>JANNQE010000671.1:0-7155 GCA_031441625.1 Planctomycetia bacterium | reverse complement strand
GCACACTCAAGCAGTGCCGCCCGGCAGGCGGCACCTACCCCTCCTCCTCCCACGCCGGCACGGTCAACCGGAGCACCCGCACGCCGTCGGGCAGCGGCTCCAGGTGTTCGCCGACTGACAGGTGGTACGTCTTCGACTCGGCCGGCTGTTCGGTCTCGACGGTCACGTGCGGGAAGCCGAACTGCCGCAGCATCCATTCGACCGCCGGGTGAGTCTCATCCCACGCGGCCATGACCCGGCCGAGCTGGCGGGAGTCGTCGTTGTCCGCCTCGCTGCACATGTCGCCCACCCACCACCAGGCGAAGCCGTTCTCGTTCACGTCAACGGCGAACCCTTGCTGTGGGGCCGTCGCCCGCACCTCCGGGGTGAGGGCGATCTGGAACCCGTGCAGCCAGTAGAACAGCCCGGCGGGGGCCATCGCCCCGACCGATTCCAGCCCTTCGGCACACTCCCCGACGGCGTACTCTTCCCCCTCCCGCATGGCGTCGAACACCTCCGGCGGGACCGACGACAGGTCGAGCGCCTCGGGCGCACTCGCCCGCCGCCGTGGCCGCGGTTGCGGGCGGGCGCACTCGACCCACTCTCGGATCAACGCCTGGTACGCTTCCACCCACGGCCGGCGGGCGTCCGCCTGCTCGAACGGCCAGCCCAGGATCATGAACCGCTTGCGGAAGGCGAACCCGCCGGCGTCGATCCACGCTTCGGCCGCCATATCCTGGAACGCCACGTACCGCAGGCTGAGCACCTCGCCGGCGGGCAGCCCAACACCGCCCGCGTCGGCCGCGGTGGCGAACACGGGGACGGGTCGCACGGGCGTGAACACGGGGCAGCGGCTGTGCATGCCGGGGTACCAGTCGAACTCCCACCGCGGGTGGGGCGTGTCGTACTCCCGGATGATCGCCATCGACAGGTGGGTGGCGGTCGCCGGCCCGCGGCGGCGGCGGAAGAAGTCGGCGTACCACGCCGCCAGTTCGGTCCGCTGCGGGGCGAGTGCCTCGCGGGCACGCTGGCGGAATTCATCCAGACGGCGGAAGGAGTCCGACAGGTCTTGAGACACGGCGGCGGCTCTCGGCGTGTGGGCGGGTGGGTGCGACTCGTTTTATCCGCCCTGCCCGCCCCCCGCAACTCACCAGGTCGCCTCCACTCCCGGCCGCCGCGTCGGTAAACCACACCGTCGGCTTGACACAAATTCCCGCGTCGGGTACACGCCCGCCGCTTCGGTGCGGACTCCGCGCCGGACGGGGGGACTGTCGATGACCGTCAATCGTGAGGTCGGCCGCGGGGCGTGGGTGGTCGGGCTGGCGTTGGCCGCGTGGCTGACGGCCGCCGCACCGCCACCGGTGTCCGCCCAGCAGCTCGTCTCCCCTTCCGGCCGCAAGATCGCCGACGTGTTCGTCATGGACAACAAGGTCCGCGGCAGTCAGCTCATCCAGACCAAGTTGCAGAGCGTGCGGAAGGGCGGCACGTTCACCGAGCACGGGGCGAACGCCGACGTCACCCGCCTGCTGGCCACCGGCTGGTTCGCCCCGAACGGGGTGGAGATCAAGACGAGCGTGACGGGCGACGACTCCGTCACCGTGTTCGTCCACGTGAAGGAGCTGGCCGCCACCGTCCAGGCGATCAATTTCGTCGGCCACCAGCACTACGCCGAGTCGGCCCTGCTCGAACTCACCCCGCAACTCCGCAAGGGGTCGCCGATGAACCCGGCCCGCAACCGGCAGGCGGCGGCGGCCATCACCCAAAAGATGCGGGACGACGGGCGGTACTACGCCACCTGCACGCTCACCAGCGGGAAGGGCGAGGTGGACGAGGCGGTCACGTTCAACATCGTCGAGGGGCCGGTGGTGCGGGTGGGGGCGGTCGAGTTCCGCGGCAACTCGGTGCGGTTCGAGACGAGCGGCGGGCGGCTGACGACCATCGCCAAAGCCCGCGGGCCGATGCTCGGCGTGCCCACCGTCCTCACCCCCACGTTCACCCCGCAACTGCTCGACGTGGACCGCAAGGCACTGCTGGCGCACTACCACCAGCTCGGCTTCCTGGATGCGATGGTGGACACCGAGGTGGTGCCCACCAGCTACGACCTGAGCACCGTCAAGCTCATCTACCACATCCAGGAGGGCAAGCCGTACACGGTGAACAGCGTGCGGGTCGAGGGGAACACGGTGTTCACCGAGAAGGCGCTCAAGAAGTACACCTCCCAGGAGCCGGGCAAGCTGTACGACGACGTGACCGTCCAGCAGGACGCCCAGCGGCTGAGCAAGTGGTACGGCACCAACGGGTATCAGGTGCGGGTCATCCCCGAGCAGTTCGTGGTGCCCGGGAAGCCGAACACGGTGGACGTGTGCTACCGCGTGCTGGAGCCGCAGCACGTGGTGCAGCAGGCGTCCGGCGGGGACGCCCGCGCCCAGGCCCCGCGGCCGGCGCGGGTGGGCGAGATCAAGGTCGAGGGGAACTCCTTCACCCGCCGGCGGGTCATCCTGAACGAGATCCGCGGCATCCTGGAGCCGGGGCAGGTGCTCGACTACGGGCGGATCGAGGAGGCCCGGCAGAACCTGGTCCGCCGCGGGCTGTTCGACGGCGAAGAGCCGCCCATCATCGAGGTGGATAACAGCAACCCGGACAGCGAGTACAAGGACGTGATCGTCCGGATCAAGGAGACGCAGACCGGGCAGGCCGGGTTGCAGGTGGGCGTGAACTCGAACGCCGGGGTGAACGGCACCCTGACGGTCAACCAGCGGAACTTCGACATCCTGCGGTTCCCGACCAGCTTCGACGACCTGTTCGCCGGGCGGGCGTTCCGCGGGGCCGGCCAGGAGCTACGGCTGACGGCCATGCCGGGGCAGGTGTTCCAGCGGTACGAAGCCACTTGGCGGGAGCCGTACCTGTTCGACAGCCGGTTCGGGCTGACGAACAACTTCTACTACACGTCGCGGGCGTTCAACGAGTTCGGCGAGACGCGGTACGGCGGGCGTGCCACCCTCGACTACCGCTTCGACAACAACCCCATCTGGGGGGCCAGCTTCTCCACCCGCGCGGAAGGGGTGGACATCAACAGCGTGCCGTTCGACGCGCCCGACCGCATCACCCGCGACTTCGGCCGGCACTTCCTCGTCGGCCTGCGGGCGGGCATCAACCGCGACACCCGCGACAGCTTCCTGACGCCGAGCACCGGCAGCCTGCTGGACGTGGGGTTCGAGCAGGTGCTGGGCAGCTACACGTTCCCCATCGGGACGGCCGAGTACACCAAGTTCTGGACGCTGCACCAGGCGCGGGACGGCGGGTGGAAGGGGGTGCTGGCCACGCGGAGTTCGATGACCGTCATGGCCAACAACGCGCCGGTGTTCGAGCGGGTGTTCGCCGGCGGGTTCCGCAGCATCCGCGGGTTCCAGTTCCGCGGGGTGGGGCCGGTGGACAGCGGGCCGCTCGGCAGCCAGTACCAGACGGGCGGCACCTACGCCCTGCTCAGCACCATCGAATACCAGTTGCCGCTGATGGCCAACGACCGGGTCAGCGTCGTCGCCTTCTTCGACCACGGGACGGTGAGCAACCGCATCACCCTGAACGACTACCGGGCGGCGGTCGGCGTCGGGTTGCGGCTGAAGATCCCCGGCATGGGGCCGCTGCCCATCGCCCTCGACTTCGGCTTCCCGGTCAAGCAGGCGAGCACCGACGTCAAGCAGATGTTCAGCTTCTACGTCGGCTGGATCGGCGGGCAGTAGTGGAACCGGGAACGGAGTGACCGGGTGCGAGCGGCGATGCGGTCGCGCCGTAGCCGCGGAGCGGCGACCGATGTTAGCCAGGGGTGAAGTCGGCGAGCCGATGGCGAGCGACGGAACCCCTGGAAACAGGCTTGTGGTGTCCGGAACGCCCTGTCCAGGGGTTGCGCTCCCTTCGGTCGCTTCACCCCTGGCTAACATCGGTCGCCGCTCCGCGGCGGGCGTTCGGCTTCCCCGGCTGTGATGACACTCCCGAGCTGAAAGGCGCTCGCCTGACGTTCGGTCTCAGGCGGCGGACGCCGCCGCCCGGTTGCCATACGCTGACCGTACCCCGGTGCGGAGGCGGTCATGAACGTGCGGCTCATCCCGGCCGACGGGTCGGCCCCGTTCGACCTGACCCGCGACGTGGTGCTCGTCGGCCGCGGCGACGACTGCGACCTGCGGGTGGAGCACAAGAGCGTGTCCAAACGGCACTGCGTGCTCGTCCGCACCGACGGCCTGGTGCTGCTGCGGGACCTGGGCAGCACGAACGGCACCCGCGTGAACGGCACGCGGGTCCGCCGCGCCGCCCTCCTGCCGAACGACCAACTGGCGTTCGCCAACTTCCGCTTCACCCTCATGTTCGGCTCGATGGCGGTGAAGGTGCCGGTCGCCGAGGTGTCGGGCGAGACCGCCGCCCCCCGCCCGGACGACGACGACTTCGAGGTGGGCACGGCCGACCCCGCCCCGCCCCCCGGCGTGCGGCTGAACGACCTGCCCGACACCTTGGATGACGACGACGAGTGACGGTGCAGCCCGTAGGTCGCGGTCGAACGGCCCCACCCTCCACGCTCACTCCCCAGATCGTGTCGGCCGGTAGCGATCGTAGCTCCGCCCGCCTTTGGTGTGCGCCGCGTACTCGTCCCAAATCCAGTCGATGTCGGCGACGGTGATCGAGCCGGCCAGCCGGCGCTCGAACTCCGCCGCGAACCCGTCCCGCCAGCCCGGTTCGACCCACTGGTGAATCGTGCCACAGTTCCCGTGCAGGTTGTGCGTCCAGCTCACCAGGTGTTCCCACCCGTCTTCGCTCACGTCCGGCGGTCGCTTGTGGGCGAGCGTGCGGATATCGCCTGTGACCCGCCTGCCCCAATCACGATGAACGCGAATCGGCTCCACCAAGCCGAACCAGCCGACCACCAGCAAGGCGACGACCGCGGCGGCGATCACGAGCGGCCATCGCCATTTCATGACGTGCTCCTCCAAATGTGTGCCGCCCGGCAGGCGGCACCTACTTCGGGGCGTCCTTCTTCGCCGTCGCCGCGTGTTCGGCCGTCATCTTCTCCCACACGGCCGCCAGCTCCTTCACCTTCTCCGGCTGCTCCTTCGCCAGGTTCTTGCCCTCGGTGCGGTCGGCCTTGAAGTTGTAGAGTTCCCACGCCGCGTCCTTCCCGGCGGCCACGATCTTCCAGTCGCCCACCCGTAGCGCGCGGTTCCCCTCGTGCTGCCACCAGATGGAATCGCGGACGACTGTGCCGTCCTTGGCAAACAGCGGGACGAGGCTCTTGCCCGGCATCGGCGGTGCGTCCTTCTTCGCTTCAACCTTCGCCCCGCTCAGTTCCAGCACCGTCGGCACCACGTCGATCACGTGCCCCGGCGTCTGCCGCAACTCATTCTTCGCGGCGATGCCCTTCGGCCAACTGACCACCAGCGGGGTGCAGATGCCGCCTTCATGCACCCACGTCTTGTGCCGGCGGAAGGGGGTGTTGCACAGGCTGCTCCACCCCGGCCCGATGCTCAGGAAGGTGGCCCCGGTGCCGCACTCGGCGTGCGGGTCGTGCCCGTCGCCGCGGACCATGATCTCGGCGCTCGCCCCGTTGTCGGACAGGAACAGCACGAGCGTGTCGTCCAGCGTGCCGGCCTTCTTCAGCGTGTCGAGGATGCGGCCGATCTCACGGTCCATGCGGTCCACCATCGCCGCGTGGACGGCCATCTTGCCGGCCTGAAACGCCTGCTGCTCGGCGGTCATGTCCTTCCACACGAGCGGCTTGTTCACCTCGTTCGGGCCGAGCTTCTTGATGTCATCGGGTCGGGCATACGGCGGGCCGACCTCGCGCTCGACGGGCGGCAGCACGTCGCCCAGCTTCAACTCCTTCTGCCGCTTCCAGCGTTCTTCTCGCAACTGGTCCCACCCGGCCAGGTACTTCTTCTTGTACTTGGCCACGTCGTCGGCCGGGGCCTGCACCGGGAAGTGCGGGGCGGTGAACGCCACGAAGCTGAAGAACGGCTCCTTCGCGTGCTTCTCGGTGTGCTCCTTCAGGCACTTGATGGCGTGGTCGGCGATGAACGTGGTGGAGTAGTAGCCGTCCTTCGGGTCGGCGGGGGGCAACGGCTTGCCGTCCTCGGTGTGGTTCTTGGGGGCGAAGTGCCGGTCGTGGTCGTTCAGGCTGTAGGAGTGTTCGAACCCGTTCTTCAATGGCAGGCCGTCGATGTGCCACTTGCCCGAGTGGTACGAGCGGTAGCCGGCCGCCTTCAGCAGTTCGGGCAGCAGCACGGCCCACTCGGGGCGAGTGCCGGCGTTGCCGCTCTTCACGTCGGGCACGGCGTCTCGGCGGACCTGCTGGGCGTAGTACCCGGTGGTGATCGCCCCGCGGGTCGGCCAGCAGCGGGCGGTGTTGTAAAACTGCGTGAACCGCAGGCCGCTCTTGGCGAGCGCGTCGAGGTGCGGGGTTTCGATCTCGCTGCCGTAGCAGCCGAGGTCGGAGAAGCCGAGGTCGTCGGCGAGCAGCAGGAGGACGTTGGGTTTCTTGGGAGGATCAGCGGCGGGGGCGACCGCGGCGGCGAGCAGCAGCGCGACGAGTGAGAAGGCGCGTGGCATGGGGGAGGGGTTTCCGGGGGAGGTTGGGATGTTGTATTCCCCCTCACCCCTCACCCCTCTCCCCTCGGGGAGAGGGGGACCAAGATCACTCCTTGCCGTCGCGTTCGAGCGGCTCCTCGAACCGCTGGTAGATGGGCAGGTAGCGGTACTCCACCGTGAGGGCGAGGACGGCCATGCTGGTGCTGTACGACGACCCCCGGGCGGCCCCGTCGGCCCCGCCGCGGAGCCACCCGCCGCTGTTCTCCGGGCCGGCGTCGCGGAGGAGCAGCTTGTGCAGCTTCGGGCGGTAGCTCTCCCAGTAGTTGCCGCCCAGTTGGAACATGGCCTGCGACACGTAGTACACGCCGTAGTAGAAGTGGGCGTCGGTGGCGCGGATCTGGTTGCGGTCGTTCAGCAGGTACGCCCCGCCCTTCAGCGCCTGGTCGCACAGGTGGTACTCCTTGCCGCTCAACTCCAGGCAGAGCACGCCCACGCCGGTACACGCGACGGTGACGCCCCCACCCGGCTGGTAGGTGAAGCCACCGGTGTTGTTGCGGTCGGCGCTCCGCAACACGTACTCGACGGCCGCCTTGACGCTCGTCGCCG
>JANNQE010000670.1:0-4833 GCA_031441625.1 Planctomycetia bacterium | reverse complement strand
CCCCCCGCTCGCCTGCGGCTTGGACTCTCAAGCACCTTCACCGCCTCATGGTGACGTCGGCGACCTACAAGCGAATCAGTGACATCCCGCTGTCAGCGGACGCGGCGAAGATCGACCCGGAGAACAAGCTACTCTGGCGGACGAGCCGTCGCCGGCTGGACGGCGAGGCGATCCGCGATGCGATGCTGGCCGCGGCGGGTACCCTGAACCGCGCGGTGTACGGGCCGAGCATCCGCGTGCCGCTCGAACCGGAGGTGTACGACCTGATCTTCACCGAAGACGAGCCGACGAACCTGTGGAAGGTGACGCCCGACCCGAAGCAGCACACCCGCCGCAGTCTGTACCTGTTCGCCAAGCGGAACGTCCGCCAGCCGCTGCTCGAAGCGTTCGACCAGCCGGACACGCTCGGCTCGTGCGCCGTCCGCGGCCGCAGCACGTTCGCCCCGCAAGCCCTGATACTGATGAACGGCCCGCTCGCCGCCGAACAGAGCAAGGCGTTCGCCGCGTCGCTCGTGGCCGGCGGCGGCACCGAGAAAGACTGGATTGAGTCGGCGTACCGCCGGTGTTTCGGCCGGAGCGTGACCGCGGACGAGGTGAAGAAGTTGACCGCGTTCCTCGATGGGCAATCGAAACTGCTGGCGGATCGTAAGGCGAATGGCGATGACATCGGCGTCCCGCCTGGGCTACCAAAGGAGGCCGACCCGGTGCGGGCGCGGGCACTCGCCGA
Source organism: Planctomycetia bacterium (assembly GCA_031441625.1). GTDB lineage: Bacteria > Planctomycetota > Planctomycetia > Gemmatales > Gemmataceae > JALHQU01. The sequence continues at coordinate 4,106 of JANNQE010000670.1, read as the reverse complement.
CGTGTGCCTGGCGCTGTTCAACCTGAACGAGTTCGTGTACGTCCGGTGAACCTCCCATGCGCGACATCTCCCCGTCCACCGACCGCCCGGTGCTCGCCCTGTGCGACCTGACCGACGCCGTCGGCACTTGGGCACGCCTGTGCCGATGGCTACAGGCCGGTGCCACCACGCCCACGCACGCCTTCCGATGGCCGGTGGTGTCCACCGAGTCGGCCGACGGGTCAGCCGAAGTGCGAATCGTGGTGCTGCGGCGGTTCGACGAGGCCGCCCGCCTGCTCGTGGTTCACACCGACATTCGCAGCGCGAAGGTGGCCGAACTGCGGCGGAACCCGCGGTGCGGGTTCCTGTTCCACGACCCGGACGACCGTTTGCAATTCCGCCTGCGAACCACCGCCACCGTCCACCACGCCGACGCCTTCGCCCGCCGCGAGTTCGACGCCCTGTCGCCGCACAGCAAGGCGACGTATGCGGGCCTCGGCGTGCCGGGTATGGAAGAGCCGCCCGACGCCCCGTTCGCGTACCCGCCGAAGCCGCCGGCCGACGACGCCATCGCGTTCGTACACTTCGCGGCGGTGGCGTGCGAGATCCAATCGGCCGACGTGCTGGAGTTGCACCCGAGCGGGCACCGGCGGGCGGCGTTCGAGTGGGCCGGCGGTGAAGTGAAGATGAAGCGGGTCGGCCCGTGAGCGACGGGTGGACGGAAGCGTTCGCGTCCATAAGTCTGCGTCATCGATCCAGATTCAACGGGAGCAACCATGGCCGCCGCCACGCACGCCGCACACGCCACACCGACCGCACCGGCGCAAGACAAAACGCTGTGGAAGAACGGGGCGGGGGTGGGGGCGGCGGTCGCCTCCGCGTTGGGCTCGCTCATTGCCGTCGGGCAGGGGGCGACGCAACTGCCGACGACCGACCCGGCCGACTACCTGGTGGTGGTGTCAGCGGTGGCCGCGTTCGCCCTGCTCGGCGCGATCTGCGGCTCCATCATCGGCAGCGCCATCCGCGTCATCGAAGAGAAGCCGGCGGCACACTGATCGCGGCTGCCACGACCGACCGACCGTCACCCGGTGTCGGGTGGCGGCCGTATCGCCAGCTTCACCATCTGCACCGATCCACCTCAGTTCGCGGTTCCACGTCGCCCGCCGATACGCTACACTCTCCTTGCCTACCCCTGCCGTCCGCTTCCCCGGATCGGTCTTCATCATGCGGTCGTTCGGATTACTCATCCTCGCGGTGTTCGCGTCGTCGGCCCTCGCCGCCGAGCGCCCGGTCACGTTCGAGCGGGACATTCAGCCGGTGCTCACCCGATCCGGGTGCAACGCCGGGGCGTGCCACGGCAAGGCCCGCGGGCAGAACGGGTTCGCCCTGTCGCTGCTCGGCTTCGACCCCGATTTCGACTTCAACGCCATCACGAAAGAGGCCCGCGGGCGGCGGCTCTTCCCGGCCGATCCCGCCAACAGTTTGCTGCTGCTGAAGGCGAGCGGGAGCGTGGCCCACGGCGGCGGGAACAAGCTGCCGGTCGGCTCGCCGGGATACGAGTTGGTGAAGAAGTGGATTGAGAGCGGCACGCCTCGCACGCCGGCCGACGCCTCCAAGTTGACGAAGATCAGCGTGTCACCCGCCGAAGTCGTCGCCACCTTCAAGCAGCAGACGCCGTTGAAAGTGACGGCCCACTTCTCCGACGGCACCACCGAAGACGTGACGAAGCTAGCCGCGTACCAGTCGAACGACGCCGGGTACGTGGCCGTCGACGCCGACGGGGTGACTCGGGCCGGCACCATCGCGGGCGAAGCGGCCATCACCGCTCGGTTCGTGGACAAGTTCGCCGTCATGAGCGTGCTGATTCCCCTGCCGACCAAAGTGGACGCGGGCTACTACGCCAAGCTGCCGCGGAACAACTTCATCGACGGGCACGTCTGGGACAAGCTGCAGCGCCTGAACCTGACCGCCTCCGAGCCGGCGGGCGAAAGCACCTTCCACCGCCGGGCGTACCTGAGCGTCATCGGGCGGTTGCCGACGGGGGACGAGACGCGGGCGTACCTGAGCGACACGGACACGAAGAAGCGGGCGAAGCTGATCGACGCGCTGCTCGCCCGCCCCGAGTACGCCGACTTCTGGGCGAACAAGTGGGCCGACCTGCTCCGCCCGAACCCGTATCACGTCGGCATCAAGGCGACGTTCACGTTCGACCAGTGGATCCGCGACCAGTTCCGCAAGAACACGCCGTACGACCAGTTCGTGCGGGAACTCATCACCGCGCAAGGCAGCACATGGAAGAACGGGGCGACCGTGTTCTATCGCAACCGCCGCGAGCCGGAGGAACTGGCCCCGATGGTCAGCCGGCTGTTCCTCGGCGTGCGGCTCGATTGTGCGAAGTGCCACCAGCACCCGTCGGAGAAGTGGAGCCAGACGGACTTCTACAGTTTCGCCGCGTTCTTCAGCCGCATCGGGCGGAAGGGCCAGGGTATCTCGGCCCCCATCTCCGGCGGGGAAGAGGTGATGTTCGTGAAGGACGCCGGCAGCGTGAAACACCCGCTCACCGGGCAAGACTTGTTGCCCACCCCGCTGCTTGGTGCGCCATTGACAATCGCCGCCGACACCGACCCGCGGGCGGTGCTGGCCGAGTGGGCGACGGGCAAAGACAACCCGTTCTTCGCCAAGGTGATCGTCAACCGCGTGTGGGCCGAACTGATGGGCCGCGGGCTCGTGGACCCGGTGGACGACCTCCGCGACACCAACCCGCCGACGAACCCGGCGCTGTTGGATGCCCTCGCCGTCGACTTCCGCACGAACGGCCACGACCTGAAGAAGCTGATCCGCGCCATCGCCACCAGCCACACCTTCGCCCTCAGTTCGCAACCGAGTGACACCAACGCCGCCGACACCCGCAATTACTCGCGGCACTACCGCCAGCGGTTGAGGGCCGAGGCACTGCTCGACGCGGTGAGCGATGTGACCGGGGTGGCCGAGAAGTTCGACGCCATGCCGGACGGGTCGCGGGCGGTGGAGGCGTGGACGGTGCGGTTCGACTCCAAGTTCCTGGACAGCTTCGGCCGGCCCGACCCGAACCAGGACCCGCCGTGCGAGCGGTCGTCCGACACGACCGTGGTGCAGGCGCTGCACCTGATGAACGCCCCCGGTTTGGCCGCGAAGATCACGAGCGACAAGGGGCGTGCGGCGAAGTTGGCCGACGGCAAGAAGACGCCAGCGGAGATCGTCGAGGAACTGTACCTGCTCGCCTACAACCGCCCGCCGACGAAAGAAGAGAGCGAGCTGTGCGTGTCGAAGTTCGAGGCGAAGGGCGCCACCCGCCGCACCGCCACCGAAGACCTGATGTGGGCGCTCGTCAACACCCCCGAATTCGTGTTCGTGGATTGAGTGGGCTAGAATTGAGTGCACCAGTGAGAGGGAATGCCATGATCGGGTGGGGTACGCGAACGCCGGTGGCGAGCGAGGCGGTCGAGTTGCCGCGGGCGACTACATCAGGTCGGATGGCGAGCGACGACTGGCCGGAGCGGATCGACGAGTTACTTGCCATTCGCCAGCTCGAAGACGATTGGGACGGTCAAGGCACTCCGGCCCCAGCGACGCAAGTGGTGGACAGCGCGCTCATCCTCGCCCTGCTCCTCCGACGGGAGGGGATCGCAGCTCCGAATGCGGTCACGCAAGGGCTGTCCGGCGGCGTCCACTTTGACTGGCAGCCGGCGGACGGGCGGTACATCGAACTCCAGGTGACGATCCCCAATTCCGCGGTCGTTTATGTGCACACGCCCGGCCTTCCGACGAAACATTACACCCTCGCTGAACGTCCTGCCGAGGTGACGGCGTGACCCTCGAAACCGCCCCGGTCGCGCCGGACGAGATGCTGATCCGGCTGGTGTGGAAGAGCTTCTACAAACCGGCGGATCGGGTGGCGGTTCGCCCGAGTGCGTTCACCCCGCGAGCCGACGAGACGGACGGAATTATGAGACTTCTCGCTGGACGCGACAGGTTTCAACGCAAGTGCCGCTCGGCACTCGTTTTCAGTGCGAAATCGGGTGGAGATGCCCCTGTCTTCCGGCACCTGGGACCGAGGTCGCGTTCAACGCCGACGAACTCCTGGTGTT
>JANNQE010000669.1:0-12179 GCA_031441625.1 Planctomycetia bacterium | reverse complement strand
GGCGATGCGGCGTAATTGCGAGTCAGTTCGCCGCGCGGCGCCGCCGAGCGCGCTCGGCGTCGCCTCGCGGCTAACTTTTACGGCACCGCTCGGAGCAGTACTTCACCTCGGCCCACACCTTCGCCCACTTCTTCCGCCACGCGAACGGCCGCCCGCACCGCACACACGCCTTCGTCGGCAGGTCGGCTTTCTTCGGCTTCTTTTCTGGCACGCTTCTCCTCCCTGCAATCTGACAACATCACCCACCGGTACGGTGCGAGTGCGAGTGCCGGTTTGTCGATCGACTTCTGGGCGATTCCCGCCGGCAAACGGCTTAGAATGTCACCGTCCGCTCCCCCAGGAGGTCTGCCATGGCTGTTCACTGCGTCGGGTATGTGATCGGCGAAGGTGGCGTTCACAGTCTGGATGGGCCGAAGCAGAAGCTCGCCGAACTCGGGCCGATACTCGAGGTCACCCCGTCCACCTGGCTGGTGTCCACCACACTGCACTGTCGGGGCCTGCTGGAACACCTCGAACCGGTGCTCGGCGAGACGGACCAACTGGTCGTGTTCGAGGTCGCCCGTCAGGCCGAGTGGGCCATCACCCAGGGGCCGAAGGTGACGAGCGAGGAGACCGCCGTGTGGTTCGAGAAGCACGTCCGCCAGGACTGACCTACCCAGCGAACATGAACGGCACGGCCACCAACACCAGGGTGGCCGATGCCAGCACGGCGGCGATGAGCAGATGGTCCAGGCGTGTCGGCACGTGCCACAGCCGCCGCACGACCGCCCGCACGCCGAGGAGGTAGCCGGCGAACAGCACGAAGAACCCCAGTCCGACGAACATCGCCTGATCGACCACCGCGGCTTCCAGCACTTCTAGCGGTGTCGCGTGGACACCGCTCCGTGCGCAAGCGGCCGCCCCCTGGAAGACCAGGAACACAAGCCCCGCCGCCCCGCCGACGGCGACGATCGCGGCGACACCCAGGGTGATGCGAATGACTGTGTTCATCGGGCGTCCCCCTCCCTCCAGTCCCTCTCCCACAAGGGGTCGAGGGGAGCGATGATCACCGCTTCACCCCGCTCAACGATTCCAGTGCCAGCAGCAGTGCTTGTGTGCCCTTGCGGCCGTAGCCCTGGGCACGCACGGCTTCGTACAGCTGCTTCGCCAGCCCCACGCCCGGTAGGCTCAGGTTCATCTTCTCCGCTTCGGCCAGCGCGATGCCCAGGTCCTTGATGAAGTGCTCGACGTAGAACCCCGGCTCGAAGTCGCGGCGGAGCATCCGCGGGCCGAGCACCTCCAGCGCCTTGCTGCCCGCCGCCCCCACGCTCACACTCTTGAACACCGTCTCCAGGTCCAGCCCGGCCTTGTGCCCGTACAGCAAGGCCTCGCACACCGCGATCATGTTCGACGAGATGAGGATCTGGTTCACCATCTTCGTGTGCTGGCCGGCCCCTGCCGCCCCCTGGTGGACGATGGTTTTCCCCATCGCCGCGAAGACCGGCGACACCGCGTCCACCACCGCCTGGTCCCCGCCGATCATGATGCTCAGGGCGGCGTTCTTCGCCCCCACGTCTCCACCGCTCACCGGGGCATCCAGGGCGTGCACGCCCTTCGCCTTCGCCGCGGCATAAATCTCCGCCGCCAGCCCCGGCTCGCTGGTCGTCATGTCCACCAGGATTGTGCCCGGCTTGCTGCCGGCGAGCGCCCCGTCGGTGCCCAGGAACACTTCACGCACGTCCTTCGGGAAGCCGACGATGGCGAACACCACGTCCGACTGCTCGGCCACCGCCCCCGGCGTGTCGGCGAAAGTCGCCCCTTTGTCGAGCAGCGGCTGGGCCTTGTCGCGGCTGCGGTTGTACACGGTCGCCGCGAACCCCTTGCTCATGGCGTGTTCGCACATCCACCGGCCCATGACGCCGGTGCCGATCCAGCCGATGCGGGTCTTTCCGGGGGAGGCGGTCGGGATTTCCATTGCGAAGACCTCGTGAAGCGAATATTGTGTGCCGATTCAGGATTCGGGTGGGTTTAATGAAGTCCGAGATGACCCGCCGTGGTGCGGGATCGTTCGACTGAACCCGCCGTTCCGCCGACAACCCCGACATGCTACGCCCACACCGATGAACAGCCAGCAGGACGCCCCCACCGCCGTGCCCGCCCTCGACGCCCCCGTCGTACTCGTCCACGGCATCAGCGGGTTCGACCGCGTGTTCAAACTGAAGCGGCCGGGCAAGGAGTTCTTCCCCGGCGTGCGCCCGCACCTGGAAGCGGCCGGCAACCGTGTACTCATGCCGCGGGTGAGTGCCACCGCCGGCATCGCCACCCGCGCCGCCGAGCTGGCCGCGTTCATCCGCCGCGAGGTGGGCACCGCCAAGGTTCACGTCATCGGGCACAGCATGGGCGGACTCGACGCCCGCTACGCCGTCAGCCGGCTCGGGCTGGACTCGCAGGTGCTGTCGCTCACCACCATCGGCTGCCCGCACCGCGGGAGCGCGTTCGCCGACTGGAGCGTGGACCGCTTCGCCCGCTACTTCCACCCGCTCTTCCGAGCGATGGGCGTTTCGGACGACGCCTTCTTCGACCTGATGACGGAGAGCTGCCAGCGGTTCAACGAGGACACGCCGAACGTGCCGGGGGTGCGGTACTTCAGCGTGGCCGGGGTAATCGAGAAGCCGTGGCTGGCGCACGGGTGGAGGCTGCCGAACCGCATCGTGGGCAAACTCGAAGGGCCGAACGACGGGGTGGTGAGCGTGGTCAGCGCCACGTGGGGCGAGAGCACGGCCATTTGGCAGGGCGACCACCTGAACCTGGTGAACTGGCCGAACAAGCGGATGCGAAAAGCCGGCGAGTGGCCCGACCGCGCCGGCGAGTACGCCGCCCTCCTGGGGCAACTCAAGCAAGCGGGGTTCTAGAATCCACCGCACCCCGCCGTGGAGCCGACGATGACTGCCCGCCTCCCAACCCTCGCTCATGCCGCTGCCGGCCGGGCGGTCGCCGTGGTCGGCGACGTGTACCGCTTCCTGGCCACCGGCGAGCAGACCGGCGGCAAGTACGCCATCTGGGAAGCCCTGGTGCCGCCTGGCGGCGGGCCGCCGCCGCACGTCCACAGCCGCGAGGACGAGGGGTTCTACATTCTGGAAGGGGAGATCACGTTCACAGTGGACGGCGAGCGGACTGTCGCCGGGCCGGGGACGTTCGCCAACATGCCGGTCGGCGTGCCGCACTCTTTCAAGAACGAATCCGACCGGCCGGCGCGGATGCTCCTCCAGGTCGCCCCGGCCGGGCTGGAGCGGATGTTCTTCGAGGTTGGGCAAGAACTGCCGCCCGGTGCCACCTCAGCCCCGCCGCCGGCGGGAGACGAGATCGACAAGCTGAAGGCCGCCGCCCCGAAGTACGGCCTCACCCTGTTGCCCCCGCCCGGCCACTGACGGGGCGGGGCACGTTTCCGCGGACCACCCGGCGGTTCACGCCGCTCGGCTCGCCCGGCATTCAACGCACTTCGCCTTCCCACGTCGGCGTTTCCTCCGCTACACTTCCCGCCCCTCGCCCCCGGTCACGGACATGACCCTGCCGCGCCGTTCACTCGTCTACCGCCTGCGCCTCGTGTGGGTGTTCCTGCACGGGCTGGTCGCGCTCGATGTCGTCATCCGACTGAACCACGAAACGTGGGAAAAACACTCGCCGGACGGGTACACCGAGCGTGTGAGCGGGTGTGCGGGCGAACGCCGCGACGTGGTGTTCGTCGGCGGGTCGCCGGTGGCCGAAGGCATCAACCCCGCGGTGATCGGGAGTGTGAACTGGCAAGGCGAAGAGTTGGCGAACCTGTACGCCATCGGGCTGAGCGGCGGCACCACATCGGACGTGTACTTCGGCACCGTCCACGCCTGCTCGGTTCCGCCAAAGGTGCTGGTGTACGGCATCACCGCCAGCGACCTGAACGACAGCCGGCACGAGCCGCACGGGGCGAACTCGCTCCTCACGTCCGACGACGTTCGTGATTGGGAACGCACCCGGCCAGACGCCGCCGAGTGGGTGACGCGGCACTACTGGCAGGGCCGGCTGTGTGAAGTGTGGGGGGGGTGGCGATACCGGCACGGCATCAAGATGTGGGCGGCGACGGTGGCCGACGGCGTGAGTCCGGGGTGTTGCCCGGAAACGCTGAGCGAGGCGAAGCGACAGCGCAAGATCGGCGAAAACGTTGCGGGTCAACGGGGATACGCGCCGACGCAGTGGTTCGCCGGCCGGCGGTACGACCACATGAAGCAGGGCAGGTGGGCGCAACCGCCGTTCGAGTACCTCGCCCGCTACCGCACCGGCTCGCACCTGAAGTACCTGCACCGGCTGATTGATTGGTGCGAGGCGAACGGCGTGGCGGTGGTGCTGGTCGACATGCCGACGACGGCGGATTTGGAACAGCGCCACCCGGCCGAGTTCGCCGAGTATCGGGCACGGTTGAACGAAGTGGAAACCGGCCGCGGCGTGACCGTGCTGCGGGCCACGCGGGAGGCGGTAGGCCTGGGCGATCAACACTTCGCCGACCTGATCCACCCGAACGCGGACGGCGCGGCGGCGCTCAGCGCGTGGGTGAAAAGGGAGTTGGAGCGGGTGGGGGGAGTTCCAAAACCTACCCCCCCCGGCCCCCCCTCCCTGGGAGGGAAGGGGGGAGGTGAGGTTTCCGACTCCCCCCTTCCCTCCCAGGGAGTTGGAGCGGGTGAGGGTAGGTTGACGGTCGCCGGCGGAGGCTTGCCGTGATCTTCGCCGGGAAAGAGTTCTTCATCTTCCTTCCGGTGGTGCTGGTGGTGTACCACCTGGTGCCGTCGCGCACGGCCAAGTACGGCTGGCTGACGCTCGCCAGTTGGGTCTTCTACGCCTGGGCCAGCCCCGGCTACCTGTGGGTCATCCTGGCGCTTACGGGCATCGACTGGTGGGCCGGGCGGCGGATCGCGGCGAGCGCCGACACCCGCGTCCGGAAGCGGTGGCTGCTGCTCAGCGTCGTGTCGAACCTGGGCCTGCTGGCGGCGTTCAAGTACACCCCGTTCGTCGCTGACAACGCGGTGTCACTCAGCCGGCTGTGCGGGGTGGCGGTGGCGGACCGCACCTGGGACATCCTCCTCCCGCTCGGCATCAGCTTCCACACCTTCCAGGGCATCAGCTACACCGTGGACGTGTACCGCCGGCAGATCCCCGCCGTGCGGAGCCTGCTCGACTACGCCCTGTTCGTGGCGTTCTTCCCGCAAATGGCCGCCGGGCCGATCGTGCGAGCCGTCGAGTTCCTGCCCCAAATGGCCACGCCGCCGCGGGTGACGGCCGAGAAAATCACCGACGGCCTGCGGCTGTTCGTGACCGGGCTGTTCAAGAAGCTGTTCATCGCCGACCAGTTGCACGCCCTGTTTGTCGATCCGGTGTTCGCCAACCCCGGTGCCTACGACGCCGGCGTGCTGCGGTGGGCGGCGGTGGCGTGGGCGGTGCAAATCTACTGCGACTTCAGCGGGTACACCGATGTGGCCATTGGTGTGGCGAAGTGGTTCGGCTTCAACCTGCCGGCCAACTTCAACCTGCCGTACCTGGCGAACAGCATCACCGACTTCTGGCGGCGGTGGCACCTGAGCCTGAGCACCTGGCTGCGAGACTACCTCTACTTCCCGCTCGGCGGCAGCCGCGGCGGGCCGGTGCGGACGTACTTCAACTTGGTACTCGTGTTCGTGCTGTGCGGGCTGTGGCACGGGGCGGCGTGGCACTGGCTGGCGTACGGGCTGTACAACGGGGTGTTGATGGCCGTTCACCGCGTGTACGATCAGCGGGTGGGCGAAGCGGGGTGGCGGAAGAGTGGGTGGTGGGCGGTGATCGCCCACGTTGGCACGCTCTACCAGCTGGTACTCGGCCTCGTGCTCATCCGCATGACCAGTTGGGCCGGCGGGGGGACGATGTTCGGCGCGCTCGTCGGGCTGAACCACGTACCAACCGGCGAAGCGGCCTTCGCCACGGTGCCGGTGCTGGTGTACCCGCTGTTGCTGCTGGGCGTGGCCGGGCACCTGTGGGCACTGGTGCCGAAGGTGCAGTGGCTCGACCGCCTCGCCCCGCTCCGCGGGCTGGGCTACGCCGCGGCGGTGGTGCTGCTCGTGTGCCTCGGCCCCGCCGCCACGCAGAGCTTCATCTACATTGCGTTTTAGTCAGAGAGGTTCAACAAAACCGGAACACGGATGACACGGATGAAGCAGGGAGTAGGAGGTCAGAAAGAAACAGTTCAGTTCAGATCCTCTTCATCCCTGCTTTTCTCCGTGTCATCCGTGTTCCACTTGTTCTGGGCGAGATGTAATGCGCGAACTCCGCTGGCTGCTGCTCGTGTTCGCCCTGTGCCTGCCGATCGTGCTGCTGGCGTCGGGGATGAAGTGGCCGTGGGTGAGCGGCGGGCCGCAGGCGGTGCCGCTGGCCGTGCCCACCGGCGACCAGGAAGTCGCGTGGATCCACACCACCACGAACGCCGCCACATGGGAGCGGTTCGTCACGGGCGTGGTCCGCTCCGCCGCCGACGTGCCGGGGCTGACAGTCGACGACTCGCGGGCGTTCCTGGAGAGCACCACTGCCGTGCCCGAGTTGGTGCTGTCGCGTATCGGGCACGCCGGCAAACTGCACGTCCGCTGGTACAAGTTGCAGAGCGAAGTGAACACCGCCGACTGGGTGAAGTCGCTCGCCGCCCGCACGCCGGCCCCGCTCGCGGTCATTGGCGGCGGCAGCACCGACCGGGCAATTCAATTGGCGGAGGCGATGAATCAGCAGGCCGAGTGGAAGGGCGACCGCCCGCCGCTGCTCATCACCACCGCCACCGCCGACCTGAACAAGACCGACTTGCCCGGCGGGGTGCCGCTGGTCGACCTGTACGACGGCCGCACGTTCCGCTTCTGTTTCACCAACCGGCAGATGGCCGAGGCGGTGGTGCGGTTCGTGTTCGACGGCCCCGACGACCGCCTCCGCCCGCCGCCCGCCGCCCGCGTGGCCGTGGTGAAGGTGGCGTGGGACGACGACCAGTATTCGATGGACCTGCGGGACCAGTTCAACGACGCCCTCACCCGCCGGTTCGCCCCCGCCGGCCGGCTGGCCGTGCTGGACAACTCGACCATCCCGTTCAGCGTCGGCGGGTACCTGACGCCCAACCCGCGGGAGCGGGACGTGGCCGCGTTCGTCGCCGACCGCCTGCGGACGGTGCCCGACGAGCGGGTGCTGCTGGTGCTGCCCGGCACGACGCAACCGGCCCGTCGGCTGTTGAAGGCGATTCTCGAAGCCGAACCGTCGGCGGCGGGCAAACTGGTGGTCGTGACGGGTGACGGGTTGCCATTGAACGCCGTGCTACGGGACGCCGAGTTCTCGTGGCCGACGGCCGCGCTGCCCGTGCCGCTGGTGTTCTTCGCGCACAACAACCCGGTCGCGTGGGACGGCCCCGCCGCCGCCCCGACGGGGTACGCCTTCCGCCCGCCCAACGGCACCGAGGAGGAGATGCACTTCGGCGAACTGTCGAAAGTGCTGGCCGAGGCGTGCTTCCCGGCGAACCAGCCGACCGCCACGCGAGGGGACGAACTGATCGCCCGCCTGAACGCCCGCACCGACTTCTTCGACCCGAACGGCGAGCGGAACGCGAACGCCGGCGAGCACGTGCTGGTCGTGACGCCCGGCCGCCGGCCGACGCTCACCGTCTGGCGGCAGGGGACGGCCGGCGGCTGGCAGGTGGTGCCAGGCACGCCCGTCGTGCTGCCCTCCGGCCGCGAGGACCGCCCGTGACCGACACCGAGACGTTCCCCGTGCCGCCGCCCGGCGAACCCCGCGCCCGCTGGTGGCGGACGATTGCCAAATACACCCTCGGCCTTGCCCCGTTCGTGGTCGTGTGGGTGGTGCTGGTGGGCTGGCTGGCGGCGCTGCTGACGGCGCGGGCCGACTGGTCGGACGAGTCGGATGACGCGCTCGTGCGGGAGTGGCTGGAGGAGGCCCGGCCGTTCCGCAAGACGCTGCCCGAAGTGATCCGCGAGTACGCCGGGCGAATCGACGACCCGACCGCCGCGGCGGTCAAACGGCAGGAGTTGGAGGAGCAGTTGCGGGCGCTGGTCGAACCCACCCGCGCCTACGAGAGCAAGCTGCCCGGCTTCCCCATCATCTACGAACTGAAGGTGGTGTTCCCCTCTGAGACGGTGGCGTGGGACAACCCGGCGCCCCGCCCGCGGCAGCAGAACCAGACGCGGCTCCGCGAGATTCAGCCGCTCCGCCCGGTGGCCGACCGCCCGGACATCGAGGTGCGGTGCGTGTACCAGATGCACGCCTTCGACAAGCTCCGCCGCCGCGAGCAGGACCGCCGGCAAGTCGGGCTGATCGCCCAGGGCGTGCTGGTGGTGGCCACGCTGCTGGCCGGGCTGTTCGTCTACCGCTTCCTGCGGCGGGAGGTGAGCCGCGAGAACGCCCGCATCCAGGCCGCCGCCGAGCGGGAACACCAGCAGCGCGAGTTATTGGAAACGAAGCTGGCCCAGCAGGGGGCGGAGCAGGCGAAGCGGGAACTCGACCGCAAGCTGTTGGAGCAGCGGTTGGCGGCGGCGCAACTGCAAACCCGCGCCGACGACGCCGAGAAGAGCGCGCTCGAAATGAAGTCGCAACTGTACGCCGGCATCGGCATCATGGCCGGCAGCTACGCGCACAACATCAAGAACTTGCTGGTGCGGCCGAACGACCTGCTGCACCGGGCGATGGAGGCCGACGGCCTGCACCCGGACACGCAGTCGATGCTCGGCGAGGTGAAGAGCACCCTCGGCACCGTGACCGAACGCCTTCAGCAGATCTTGAAAACGGTCCGCCGCGACACCGGCAAGCCGGAACTCGCGCCGATCGACTTGGCGGCGGTCGCCCGCGACACCGCCCGCACCTGGGGCGACATGGGCCGCGACAAGTGGAAGCTCCGCATCGCCGCCGTCGTGCCGGACGTTCCGCTCGTGGTGAGCGGCGACCTGTCGCACCTTCAACAGGCGATTGAGAACCTGATCTTCAACGCCCGCGACGCGACGTTCGAGATGCGGAACCACCTCCGCGAAGAGGCCCGAAAGTCGTCGTCGGAGGCGCGGAAGCAGAAGCTGATCGACGCCGCCGGGTGGAAGGGTGAAGTGACCGTGACGACCCGTGCGGACGGCACCGACGTGATCTTCGAAGTGCGGGACAACGGCATCGGCATGACCGACGCGGTGCGGCGGAACTGCCTGACCACGCACTTCAGCACGAAGCGGGACAACGCGATTTATGAAGGGTACAGTGCCGGCATGGGGCTGGGGCTGTCGTTCGTGGCGGTGGTACTCGAACACCACCACGCCACGCTCGAGATCGACAGCACCCCGCTGCAAGGGGCGACGTTCCGTGTGCGGTTTCCGGGGAACCAAGGTGAACCGCGGGTGTGAACCCGCGGGTGGTTTTACCCAGGCGGCTCACGCCGCCGGTTCACCCGGTTCGGCTCTTCCCCGGCACCCACAGCACATCTCCGCTTCCATTCCCATTCGCCACGCGGCCGAGCACGAACAGGTAGTCCGACAGGCGGTTCAAGTAAATCAGCGCCGCCGAGTTCACCGTCTCCGTCGCCATCAGCGTGACCACAGCACGCTCGGCCCGCCGGCACACCGTTCGCGCCAAATGTAGCCACGCCGCCGCCGGCGTGCCGCCCGGCAGGATGAAGCTCCGCAGAGGTTGCAGGGCGTCGTTCCGCCGGTCGATGGCCTTCTCCAACCGCTCGTACTGGGCGACCGTCACCCGCAGGCAGTGCTCGGGGTTCTCGTTCTCGGTCGGCGGCACGCACAGGTCGGCCCCCACGTCGAACAGATCGTTCTGAATCGTGCGGAGCAAGTCGGCGTCCGGGCAATCGGGGCTGTACGCGGCGAGCAGGCCGAGGACGGCGTTCAGCTCGTCCACTTCCCCATACGCCGACACGCGGGGGGAGTCCTTGCTCACGCGGGTGCCGTCGCCGAGGCCCGTCTGCCCGCCGTCGCCGGACTTGGTGTAAATGCGAGACAGGTAGACCATGTGTCGATCTCTGGTAGGTGCCGCCAGCCGGGCGGCACTGATTTTGTTGTGCCGCCCGGCAGGCGGCACCTACTCCGGCAGGCCGGGGACTCTGGGCAACCCCTATCCATAGTCGAGTTCGCCCGGCGGACCACTTCCGCATGATTTCGCTGAACCTCCCCACCGATACAGCCGATACCAGACGCAGCAACGGAACCATCGGCTCGGTCGGTCGAACCTCACCCTTCAGGAGGTTCGGCCCGCCGCGGGGAGCGAGACGACTCGCCCCGGCCGTCGGTCGCCGACCGGACTCACGGAGGGGGAGTGACATGTCTCGGGCCCGAATCGCCACACTGCTGATCGCCGCCGCCGCCCCGCTGTGCGGCACCGGCTGCCTGGTGCAACCGTGGGTGGCCGACCGCATGCAGAACGCCTACCAGCACGACAAGGACTTCAAGACGCCCATCCTGCCGCCCCTGCGGGCCGGCTTCCCGGTGCCGCGGTGTGAGGACTCGCCGTCCGACGCCGAGGTGATGCGGGTGTTCAACGAGCGGCAGGTGCGGGGCGTGCCGTACATGTACGAAGAGTTCCAGGACGACCTGACCATCGTCAAGAACGTGGTGGTGGACAAGGTGGACCCGCCCCGCTTCTTCCCGCTCGTCGGCCTGGCGCAACTGCACCACTGCCACTGGGAATGTGGCGTGTACTACAACGACCTGAAGCAGAGCAGCTACCCGTACCCGGCGTACATCCGCAAGCCGAAGGTGGAGGTCATCTCCATCGACAAGGACCACCTGCACCTGTACGTCGGCGAGAACCCGGACACCCAGCGGGAGACGGTGCTGGAAATGACCAAGTGGCGGTAGTGTCGGACGCCACACCAAGCCCCTCCGTCGTCTGAAGGGCGACCGCCGCCGCCCGCCCCGCAAGGGTCGGGCGGCGGTGTTTTTGTTTGTTGGACCCGGGAACGGAGTGACCGGGTGCGGCACAACCCACCCGGTCACCCCGTTCCCGGTTCCAGAATCACACCCACCACCTTCCGCATCGCGGTCCCCATCGGGCAGTCGCTCGCTTCGCTCGCGTTCACCCACCGCCACTCGGTGTAGTATCCGCTGCCCAGCTTCTTCGCCCGCGTCCGCACCCCCACCGCCGTCAAAGTAATGTCGAACCGCGTGACACAGTGCCGCACACTCGCCAGCACTTCGCCCGCCGTCGCCGTCACGCCGACCAGTTCCTTTGCCACTCGCACCGCGGCGGCATCCACCGTCTCGCCATCGGTCATCACGCCCCGCGGCAGCTCCCACATGTTCGCCCAGCGGTCGGCCGTCGGCGGGCGTTGGCCGAGCAGCACCCGGCCGTCGCGTCGCAGCACCACGCACACCTCCCGCACCGTCTCCGTTGCTTTCTTCGCCTTCGGCGGGGGGATCACCGCTTGCAACCCGTCGCGGTTCGCCACGCACTGTTTCTTCAGCGGGCACTCACCGCACTTCGGGTTCGTCGGCGTACACACGAGCGCGCCGAGTTCCATCACCGCCTGGTTGAAATCGCCGACCCGCTTTTTCGGCAACACTTCCTCCGCCGTCCGCCACACCCACTTCAACCCCTCCCCAGCTCGTGGATCAAGCCGACTGCCGAACACTCGCGACAGCACCCGCAGGCTGTTCGCCTCGACGATCGGCATCCGCCGCTCGAACGCCTGCGACATCACCGCCCCGAGGATGTAGCGGCCGACGCCCGGCAGCGACTCCCAGAAGTCGGGGTCGTCGGGGAACACCCCGCCGCGTTCGGCCACCACCCGTTTCGCCGCCGCGTGCAGGTGACGGGCACGGCGGTAGTAGCCCAACCCCTGCCAGTGTTTCAGCACTTCGGATTCGTCCGCCGCGGCCAGATCGGTCACGGTCGGGAACCGGGCAAGGAAACGGTTGAAGTACGGGATGACCGCCGCCACGGTCGTCTGTTGGAGCATGACTTCGCTGACCCAGACGCGGTACGGGTCGCGGGAGTGCCGCCACGGGAGCGGGCGCTGGTGGCGGTCGAACCAGGCGAGCAGCGGGCGGGCGATGAGCATGGTGAATTGGTGTCAGATGTAGGGCGGGCCGAGCAGGTCCGTCAGGACCGCGAGCCCCGCCGTGCTGGAACCGGTAACGCAGTGACCGGGTGGGGTCAAAACTCACCCGGTCACT